>JAZQIS010000093.1:0-77231 GCA_045541235.1 Alistipes sp. | reverse complement strand
GGTCGAACTCGAGGAGGAGTTATTGTAGTGGCACATAGTTTGTACCCTTAGAGTGCGTAACTTAAAAAACAAAAGCTATGAAAAGAGTTCTACTTACAATCGGAGCTTTGGCCATTTCGCTCGGCTCCACAGCACAAAATCATCGCATGGAGCGATATTATCACGGTGGAGCAGAACCCACCGTATATATCATCTCGGTAAGCGAAAGAGACACCTTAACCTACGCACCGCAGGGTTGCACTCAGCAGGACATTGCTGCAAAGAACGCAGCTGTAAAGGCGGCCATCGACGACCATAAATATGCCACTCGCGAGGGTACTCAGCAGGTTGCAATGCCTTCGGCAATCTTCGCCGACAAACGCAACGCCTTCTCGTTTGCCATTGGTGGCGATGTAGCACTGCGAGCAGCCTACACATTCGACCGCACTGTCAATAATATAGATATGGTGCCGTACGATATCCCAATGAGACTCTCGCCGGCCGACCATCAGGAGATTAGAATGGATGCCACCACCTCACGCATCTTTATCCGAGGTATTGCCAACACAAAGAAGCTCGGTCAGGTGCATATCTTTATGGATTTAGACTTCCGAGGCGGACTTACAGGCAGCTACACTCCTCGTATCCGTTCGGGCTATGTGCAGATGCTCGGCCTCACTATCGGACGTGATGTATCGACCTTCTGCGACCTTACCGCCGCACCTACAACAATCGACTTCCAAGGGCCTAACGCCTACAATTTCCGTTTTTCGACAATGATTCGATACGAGTACTCCTTCCTCAAAGACCACTTGAAAGTGGGCGCAGCAGCCGAGATGCCAAGCGTTTCGGGCACATATGGAGAAACGCTTTCGGCCATTCCGCAGCGAGTTCCCGACTTCCCCGTATATTTCCAATATTCGTGGGGCAAGAATCGCGATAGCCATATCCGCGCATCTGCCGTATTCCGCGATATGTATCTCTACAACGAGGCTCGAAAGGGCGAGGACGACCTCTTCGGATGGGGCGTACAGTTTAGCGGTAACATCCACATCACCAGATATTTGGAGTTATTTATGAACGGAGTATATGGTGAGGGCGTTACACGTTACATAAACGATTTGATGGGCTCGGGACTCGACTTCACGCCACGCCCCGACGATCCAACTCGCGTGCAAGCAACGCCGATGTATGGATGGCAGGCGGCTGCACAGATAAACATTCTGCCTAACCTTTTTGTTTCGGGTGGTTACTCCACAGTTTCGGTCGTCAAAAAGAATGGCATCTACAGCAACGATATGTACAAGCAGGGGCAATATATCTTCGGAAATGTGTTTTGGAATCTGACTCCGCGCTTTGTTCTCGCTGCCGAGTACCTCTACGGTAGTCGCAAAAATATGGACGGAGCAAAAGCCCACTCCAACCGCATAAATGTATTGGCAAAGTATAGTTTCTAAAAGATAAACCCCGAACATCTCTTGATATTCGGGGTTTTATATATCTTTTTTATCACCACTTCTTCTTGATAGGAGTCTTTCGTTCTGGGAATAGGGCGATTCTCAGTGTAGTGCAACCGTATGGAATCAACTCCACAAGGCTCTCCTCGGGCGACATATCGTCAATTTCGCGTTTATCGTAATTATGTTTACCACGACAAAGCCCAATCTTTTCATAATCGCGCACTTACTCTCTACGAGTTAAACATTTGATTTAGTCTATCTACCGTAATATCAGCAAAATCCTTTGCACATACGGTAGCTCCTGTCTCCATCAGAACCTCTGCCGAGGATGTGGTAGTAATACCCAAGCACTTACAACCCGCTGCAACACCGGCCAAAATGCCATTCACGGCATCCTCCACGACAATACACTCCTCGGGCTTTAGACCCATACGTTCGATTGCTGTCGCAAAGATTTCGGGATGTGGCTTGCCGTGCGTAACATCACTGCCACTAATCGACACATCAATCAAATCGGCAATACCCAACTCACTAATGATAAACTCTACATTGTCGCGACATCCCGACGAGCCGATAGCGCACTTTACGCCTCGCTCCTTTGCTTCGCGGAGCAACTCCATAATTCCGGCAATAGGCTCGACGTGACCACGATACATATCGCGATAAACCGCCTCCTTGCCACGATTCAAATCGTCAAGCGAGAGTTTGCTGCACTGCTCCTCGCCGAGCAGAATAGGAAATATATCGTCGCTGTGCATTCCGTTGAATTTGAGCGTCATAGGTTGCAGGAGGGTCAAACCCTCACGACGCACAAACTCCTCGAATGATTGGAAATGGTACGCCAGATTATCCACCAGCGTACCATCCATATCGAAAACAAGTCCTTTCAACTGCGACATATTCGACTATTTAGTGTGGTCGAAAGTGAACGACTCCCAAGGCAACTCCGCATCCTTGCCATTGTCGAGGACATCGTTTGCGTGGCACAACATTGGGAAATCTGCCAACGACACCGAACCAAGCTCAGCCTTACGATATACCGCCTTCGCAACACGACGAGCCACAACCAACGACTCCAAAGTCACACCTGCCAAGATATCGAGAGCCTCCTCGTAGGTCTTACCCTCACCGAGCAAGATACCAATCTTACGGGTACGACCACCATAAACGGTTACGTAGAGATCGCCGATACCGATATTGAGAGCATCCTGCGAGCCTCCCTGCATATTCATCAAACGGGTCATCTCGCGCACAGCCTGATAGAAGGCTCCGGCCTGCGAATTGTAGTGCAAACCGGCATTCTCGCCGTGATGACGATTTACCAAACCGATGGTCATTGCAACGGCCAAAGCATAAGCATTCTTCAACGCCACAGCACTCTCCAAGCCGATAACATCGTTTGTAAGTGAAATGTGATAGTAAGAGGTTGTCATAGCCTCCTTCATCATCTTCAACTCGGCAGTATTAACACCGCAGAATGCCACCTCGGTCTGGTCGTGGAACACCAACTCGTACGAGGTACAAGGGCCACCGATAGCGCAGATATGACGATCTATGCCCTTTGCCAGCAAATTCTTGCGCCAATAGTCGGGATAGGAGATAAGTGTTCCATCCTCCAAATTGATAAGTCCCTTTGTAACCGAAAGAACAGGCACTGCGGGGTCGAGCTTTGCAAGAATCTCCTCGCCAAACCAATCTACGCCAAACGACGAAACACCACCGATAACAAAGTCGCAACCCTCGACGGCCTTCTCCCAATCGCACACCTTATAGTACTTAACACCTGCAGGGAAATCGCGGTCGAACTTTGGATGACGATTTGTTGCGATGCACGCATCAATAATCTCATTGTCGAGTGGCGAGCCCACCAAACGAACCTCGTGACCATTCTCGGCTGCCGGAAAAGCCAACGCCGAACCCATCATTCCTGAACCAATAATTGTAATAACCTTTGCCATAATATTTATGATTTTTAATTTAGTTAAAATAATTCTCCTTCACGCTCCGGCTGTGTCAAGCCCAAATGCTTATACGCCAACTCCGTAGCCTCTCGACCGCGTGGCGTACGCTTCAAAAATCCCTCCTTGATAAGGAACGGCTCATAGACCTCCTCAATCGTTCCTGCATCCTCACTTACGGCCGTTGCGATGGTGTTCAATCCCACAGGACCGCCATTAAACTTTGCTATAATGGTCGAGAGAATCTTATTATCCATCATATCCAAGCCTCGAGAGTCGATATTCAACGCCTCCAAAGCCATTCGTGTAATAGCCAAGTCGATACAGCCCTCGCCCTTGACCATTGCAAAGTCGCGCACGCGACGCAACAACGAGTTTACAATACGAGGTGTTCCACGCGAGCGCAGTGCAATTTCGAGTGCGGCATCATCGTCAATCGAGACTCCGAGAATCGAGGCCGAACGCTTAACTATTCGACTCAGCACCTTCGCATCGTAATACTCGAGATGACACTGAATACCAAAACGCGCACGCAATGGCGATGTCAATAGGCCGCTTCGTGTCGTAGCACCAATAAGGGTAAACGGAGCAAGTTCAATCTGAATCGAACGCGCCGAAGGGCCCTTGTCGAGTACAATATCAATCTTGAAATCCTCCATAGCCGAGTAGAGATACTCCTCGACAATAGGGGAGAGACGATGAATCTCATCTATAAACAGAACATCGCCTGCCGAGAGATTTGTCAGCAACCCCGCAAGGTCGCCCGGCTTATCGAGTACGGGGCCCGACGTAACCTTAAGCTGCGCCCCCATCTCGTTGGCGATAATATTTGCAAGTGTAGTCTTACCGAGTCCCGGAGGGCCGTGCAGCAGGGTATGGTCGAGCGAATCACCACGCATCAACGCAGCCTTTATAAATACACGCAAGTTCTCGACAATCTTCTCCTGTCCCGAGAAGCTCTCTAACTCTTGCGGGCGGATTCGACCCTCAAACTCGCTATCACTCTCGATTTTTCTCTCCATCTTATTAGCCATTGGCTATTTAATTTTGCATTTTGAATTATGCATTTTGCATTTTACTTTGTGACCCCGAGCGGATTCGAACCGCTATCGTAAGAACCGGAATCTTAAATTCTATCCATTGAACTACGGGGCCAATACCAATTTGCAAAAATAGCAAAATAAACGGAAAACGGAAAGCGGAAAGCGGAAAAATGTAAATAAATTTGCTTTTTTCTCCTGCGCGGCATCGTCGGTTTCGATTTTTTGGTTATATTTGCAAAATATAAAGAACGTGTAAAACCTTAAAATAACCTAAATATGTTGAGAATTAAGACTAAAGAGGCCGGTTCGTGGCTTATCGGAGCAGTGGCAGGAGTGTGTGCATTGGTTGCAACAGCGACCTCTCTCGACCTCAAAACAATGTGGTGGGTGGTTGTAGTAGCCACACTCGGAACATTCGTAGGAGTTTCGCTCTTTGCGTTGTGGATTATGACCAAATATGTAGCCTACAAGTTGCGCCCGATATATTCGACCGTCTTTTCGCGCGATGTTCACACTTCGGAGATGCTCGACGAGCTAAAAGATAAGCGAGTGGAGAATATCTCTCAGGAGCTCTCGTCGTGGGCAGAGGACAACGACAAGGAGATTGCCCGCTTGAAGGATGTTGAGAGATTCCGCAAACAGTACCTCGGTAATGTGGCACACGAACTCAAAACCCCTATTTTCAATATTCAGGGCTATATTTCAACCCTCCTCGACGGCGGTATTGACGACGAAATCATCAACCGCAAGTACCTCGAGCGTGCCGAGAAGAGTGTAAATAGAATGATTAACATCATCCGCGACCTCGACACAATCTCTTCGCTTGAGAACGATATGACGATGATGAAGTCCGAAACATTCGATATCGTGGCTCTTGCCAAGGAGATCGCCGAGCAGTGCGAGATGGAGGCTGCGAAGAAGAATATCACAATAACAGTGAAGTTTGCACAAAACCTCCCATCGCGATTCTGGGTTTCGGCCGACAAGTTCTACATTGGTCAGGTTCTCGAGAACTTAATCATGAACTCCATCCGCTATGGCAAGGAGGGCGGCCAGACCAAACTCGACTTCCGCGATATGCTCGACAAGATTCTCATCGAGGTTGAAGATAACGGAATAGGTATTGCCAAGGGTGATGCCCCACGTGTTTTCGAGCGATTCTACCGCACCGACACAGGACGTTCGCGCGAGCAGGGTGGCACAGGCCTTGGTTTGGCTATCGTCAAGCACATTATCGAGGGTCACGGAGAGCGTGTGTCGGTACGTAGCGAGTTGGGCGTAGGCTCCACATTTACATTTACTCTTAAAAAGGTTGAGCTATAACAGAAGATGGAACTACTTGCAGTTGTTTGGGATTTCGACCCCACTATTTTTACGATTTTCGGATTTGAGATTCGATGGTACTCACTAACTTGGGTTGCCGCACTCCTTTGTGGCGGCTGGTTATTCACCTACTTCTGCAAACGCGAGGGTAAGCCCGAGAGTGTATCGGATACCGCATTTCTCTACATCGCACTCGGAACAATCATTGGTGCGAGAGTGGGGCACTGCCTCTTCTACGAGCCCGAAGTCTATCTGCGCGACCCTCTGAGAATAATAACAGGTATCCGCGACGGAGGTCTTGCAAGTCACGGAGCAACAATAGGCATACTTCTTGGTGTATGGCTCTCCTCGCGTAAGAACAAAGTCTCGGTATGGTGGACCGCCGACCGACTCGGAGTTATCGCCCCAATGAGTGGCGCAATGATTCGCTTTGGCAACCTCTTCAACTCGGAGATTATCGGCAACGAAACAACTGTACCTTGGGGCTTCAAGTTTATGCGACTCTACCCCAACATGGCCGAGGAGGCCGTTCCTGTTCGCCACGCCACACAACTCTACGAGGCATTGTGCTATATCGTCTGCTTTGTCATTATGTTCGTGCTATATCGCTACACCAAAGTTGCCAAACGCGAAGGATTTATCTTTGGTGCAGCACTCGTCGGCATCTTCACACCTCGATTCTTCATCGAGTTTATCAAGATAGACCAAGTAGCCTTCGAGCAAGGTATGACACTCAACATGGGACAATGGCTCTCTGTTCCGTTTATCCTTATCGGTATAGGATTTATGGTATGGAGTTGGATGCGATACAAGGGTGAGGTTGATGCCGTTAGCGGCACGGCCACCCAAAGCATAAAAGCCCCTAAAAACAAGCGACACTTCAAGAAGTAATGAAGCAGCAAATAGACAATCTTATAGCCAACATACTCCTCGACGAGGGAGAGGTTTATCTACCGCAGGTGGGTACTCTTATTTTGTTGCGCCATCCGGCAAAGCTCCTATCTAAGAAGGAGTTGCAGCGACCATATCGAGAACTGAGACTCACACAAGAGGAGCGCAGCATCAGCATCACGTTACATATTGCCAAGGTCGCTAATGTCTCCGACGAGCGAGCCTCCGACATTTATGCCGAGTGGTTCACTCAATCGCTTCGCGACAATATTTTAACCATAGGCGGAGTCTGCGCCATCTCGGGAGGAAAGGCTAAAATCGACAACCAATTCAGAAAACTCATAAATCCAAAAGGGGAGGGTAGTATCAAGGTGCATCCGCGCAAAAACAACCTTGTATTTGCCGTTGCAGCAGTGGTTCTTCTCGCTATATTGGGCAGCGTAGGACTATACCTCCACACTGCCGACACCCTCACTCCTTGTTCGACCACAGCAGAAGAGGCTATTACATCAAACAACGAAATAACGATATTGGTAGAGCCAATCGCGGATAGCGTATCGACACCTGCAACCGAGGTAATTGCAGCAGGAAAAACCTCCGATTCGACTGCTGTTGTTGCTCCAAAAACGGACTCCCTGGTCACCATAGAACCTGCTACAGAGCCTATTACAGAGCCTACTACAGAGGTGGTTGCCGAGACGACAAAACACACCATCCACCCAATGACAAAGGGGTGTAGCTATGCTGTTTGGGGTGTCTATAAGGAGTTGAAGAATGCCGATGAAGCAATGGAGTGGTTGGGCGAGAAATTCCCGCAAATCGAGGCTAAAATCTACAAGTACGACCAGAGATATATGATTGCACTATGCGAAGTCAAATCGCGCAATGCCTGCGGACGTCAAGTCTCGAGTTGGAAAAGGAGGTACAGAAGTTTCAGGAGTGTATGGGTCTATACCCGCTAACGTAATAGACCGATGTCGTTATCCTCGCTCATAACCAAAGCAATAGACCTATTCTACGTAAAACCGCTGCGCAAGATATTCTCGCAGCAGGTTTTTCGCTACTTGGCGTGTGGGGGAGTAACAGCCGTTCTCGATGCCATATGGTACTACCTGCTCTACCACTACGTCATCCGTTTGCAATATATCGACCTCGGATTCGTTGTTATCTCGCCACACATTGCAGCCCTCTGCATTGTTTTCCCGATAACATTCTTTACGGGATTCTGGCTTAATCGCAACATTGCATTCCGAACAACAAACATATCTTCGCGCAAACAACTCGCAAAATACGCTCTAACGGTCGTGGGCTCAATCTTGCTCAACTATGTTTGCATGAAACTCTTAATAGAACAGTGCGGCATATGGGCAACGCCTTCAAAGATGATAACGACGGTAATATGTGCAGCATACAGCTATCTTGCAGGGCGATATTTCACCTTCCGCAAATAGTTTTTAAGTATTTCGGCAAAATTTATTGAAATTATTTTTGGATTGTTACGAAAAAGAGCTATCTTTGCACACCTTTTAAGGGTTACAGCTACGGAGAGTTGGGTGAGTGGCTGAAACCAGCAGTTTGCTAAACTGCCGATATCGTAAGGTATCCACTGGTTCGAATCCAGTACTCTCCGCTAATTTTGAGCCTGCCTAACAAGAGTTTTTGTTAGGCAGGCTCTCTATTGTTGTAATTACGATTGGTTAGAACACTACGCCCAAACGCATAGTAAAGCCGTGGGCCCAACCGGTTCTGGTTTCAAAATCATCATCTCCCATAAAATCATCTCTATATGATGTGCCTTTGGTCGCATATCCGAATTGGAAATTTAATGCGAGCTTTTTGTTGTATTGGAACGATACTCCGGGCATAACTTCAAACATTCCCGTTACTGCACCATACTTGTCTGTGTAAAGGTATTGGTCGAACTCTTTGTTGTCTTCATACCAGTAAGAACCTACATTCTTTGAAGAATAAACCTCTAACTTCTTGGCACCCGAGATTCGCAGACCTGCAGAGAATGACAAAAATGGAGCCCAACGAGTCTTCATAAAATAGACCCTAAAATTGGCGTAGAGAGGAATAGAAACCTTTTGAACAGGTAATTCTGCCCATCCCCATTCATCAGAGTCTTCTTCATAATACTTGCTTGGTCCACTACATACAAGCCCATCATCCTCCATTATATACGGCTTAAAATTGTAGGAACAACCAAAGTCGAGACCTGTACCCAATCCTACGAATAGGTGTTGATTGATTCGGAATCCTCCAATGTAATTTATATTTAACATTGAACCTGTCAACAACGAATACGCCAACGAGACCTCCTGCTGATATCCTTTTTTGAAATCAACAATTTTCAGGCCTTTACGCTCTCTCTTCTCCTTTACCGGCTCCTCTTTGGGGGTAACGACCGGTTGTTTAACAATGGTCTCCGTTGTTGTAACCACCATCGCACCGGTTACCTTATCTTGGTTTTGTGCAACCGATATAAATGACGACGATAGAGATGCTATCGATAAAAATAGAACTAATCGTTTCATAATTCAAACTACTTTTTTACATCCACATTAAGGTGTGTTACAGGAGCTTTTACTATATCTGCGCCATCCTTTGAATCGAGCGACTGTGCCGACTTCAGCAATGCAATATCCTTCTCGGCTACATTGCGGAATTTGGTGTAGAAGGCAGGATAGCCCGAAACGGTAATCTCCAAACGACCATCTTTAGTGACTACATCGATGGTTGTACCTACCAATACATCGGCCTTGTGAGCACTCGCTGCACGACTTACAGCAATTTTCTTCAACTCTGTGATATTCTTCAAAAGAGTAGGAGTAACCTTAAACTTGGCGAAAGCCTCGGTCTCGGTGTAATATACCTTTTGCTCCGATACCTTCAAATCGGCAATAAGAGTTGTGAGCAGCATCTTCTGCTTTGGCTCGAGGACGCGTGCGGTAGATTCCATATACTCTGTTGTCTCTATCACTTCGACTACAGGTGCAGTTGGAACAGGAGTTTGAATTGCGCAGCCGGTAAACATAGCGGCAGCAACGGCGAGAGTTAGAAAAAATCTCTTCATCTTTTTATAAAGTTTTTGTTTGCTCGCCAACTCCAAACGGGCGGGTGTGTAAATAAAGAAAGTGTGGAGTCGTTCGTTTATCTGGAAATAGGCATTTGGCGTGGCCCACAAGTAAATAAACAATACCCCACACCGAATGGTATATAGAAAATGATATACCAAATACGGTGATAGAAGCCGAATTGCTTATCCTTACTTGTTAAAATCGCCAAATTTTATTTCCAAGGATTAGCGAAACACTTTCACTAATAATATGTATGCAACTCTGTGATTGCGTTACAAAGGTAAATTTTTATTCTGAAACAGACAAAAAAGGAGCGAGAAAAATCTCGCCCCTTAGTGCTAATGGCTATAGGTAGCCTTTAGTATGTGCGCAACTGGAATACAATCTTGTTGCAGTACAGCTCGCCCTCGTGCAATAGAATCGAAGGGAAATCGGGCTGATTTACTGCATCGGGGTGTACCTGACACTCGATAGCTACGCCGGCATAATCCTCGTAACGGCTGCCAGACTTTGTGATAGGGCAGCCTCCCGAGAGCCAATTACCTGTATAGACCATACAACCGGGTTGCGACGAAAGAACTTTGACCAAACGGCCTGTCTTCTCGCAGCGCAACTCGCCAACATCACCAAGAATATTCTTCTGCCATCCATCTACAACAAAGTAGTGGTCGTGGCCGCGGAATAGGTCGATGTGGTTGAAGATAGAGCCGATATCCTTACCCAAACGATTCCAATCGGTGAAATCTTGCGCCGAACCCTTCATAGGAAGGAGTCGCCCTGTAGGAATCTGCACCTCGTTGGCCTCGAGAACGTACGAAGCGTTGAGCTTTAGCTCGTGGTCGAGCACCGAGCCGCTTGCCTCGCCGGCCAAGTTCCAATAGACGTGGTTTGTAAGGTTTACGGGTGTTGTGCCGTTGCTCTTTGCGAGGTAGGTAATCTCGAGGTTGTTCTCGTCGTCAAAGTCGTAGATGGCCTCTACGGTCAATTCGTGCGGATAGCCCTGGTCGCCATCCTCCGAAACGAGCGAGAATACTACGCGATTGGTCTCTACGCGAGACTCCCACAAACGGTTTGCATAGCCTTTTGTGCCACCGTGGAGATGATTCGGGCCATTGTTTATCTCGAGACGATACTCTACGCCCTCAACGGTCATCTTGCCCCCTGCGATGCGGTTTGCTACACGACCTACGCTCTTGCCACTTGCAGCACCATCGCCAAAGTAGCTCATAGGGTCACGGTAGCCGAGTACTACGTCGTCGATGTTACCATCGCGGTCGGCATACTTTACCGATACGATAGCTGCACCAATGTTTGTGAGTTGCACCTCGCTGCCAAGCTCGTTCTTGAGTGTATAGATTATTATCGCTTCGCCCTCAGGGGTTGCTCCCCATACATTCTGTTCAATAGTCATAGCTGTAGGTTTTGAAGTTTTATTCGAGTGGTTTCACATTTGCCAGGAGGTAGTCAATACGCTTCAAACACTCCTCCTTGCCGATAAATGAGGTTACGTCGTACATACCCGGGCCCTTGCCTGCGCCAACCAAAGCTAAACGCAACGAGTTCATAATCTGCCCCATACCGTACTCCTTCTCGGTAATCCAGGCGTGCACAATCTTCTCGGTGTTCTCCAACGAGAAATCCTCAATCGAAGCCAATACCTCGCGCAACTCCGCCAAGCGAGCAGGGTTCTCGCCCTTCCAATACTTCTTGAGCTGCTTCTCCTCATACTCGGTAGGAGCAACAAAGAAATATGAGGTCAAATCCCACAAGTCGCTAACAAAGGTGGCACGCTCCTTCATGATAAACGCTGCCTTGCCTGCGATTTCGTCCGAAACCTCAATGCCGTGTTCTCGCAAGATAGGTTGATAGATTGCGCTCAACTCCTCGGCCGTTTTGTGGTGCATATACTGTGCATTAAACCACTTTGCCTTGTCAGGCTGGAAACGTGCGCCAGCCTTTGATACGCGGTCAAGCGAGAAGGCTTCAATAAGCTCCTGCATGGAGAAAATCTCCTGCTCGGTACCCGGATTCCATCCAAGCAATGCCAACATATTTATAAAGGCCTCAGCAAAGTAGCCATCCTCGCGGTAGCCACGTGCCGTCTCGCCCGTAGTTGGCGATACCCAATGGAGAGGGAATACAGGGAATCCCATCTTGTCGCCATCGCGCTTGGATAATTTGCCACCACCCGTAGGCTTCAATAGCAACGGAAGGTGTGCAAACTCAGGCTGCGAGTCGGTCCAACTGAATGCCTTATATAAAAGGTAGTGCAAAGGCAACGATGGCAACCACTCCTCGCCACGAATGACGTGCGAAATCTCCATCAAATGGTCATCCACAATATTTGCCAGGTGATAGGTCGGAAGTGCATCAACAGACTTGTATAGCACCTTGTCGTCGAGGGTTGATGTGTTTACCTCGACATCGCCACGAATCAGGTCGTACATCCTAACAACCTCGTTCTCGGGCATCTTGAAGCGAATCACCCAAATATCTCCGCGAGCGATACGCTCCTCGACCTCCTCCTTCGAGAGCGAAAGCGAAGTCGGAAGGGTAGTGCGGACCTTGAAATTGTAGGCAAAGGTCTCTCCTCGTCCTTCGTACTCCTTGCGGAGAGCATCCAGCTCCTCGGCGGTGTCGAATGCGTAGTATGCCCATCCGGCCTCTACAAGTTGTGTGGCATACTTCAAATATAGCTCTCTGCGCTCACTCTGACGATATGGCGCGTGTGGGCCTCCAACACCTACACCCTCATCAATCTCGATACCGCACCATTTGAGCGACTCGATAATATAATCCTCTGCACCCGGAACAAAACGCTGCGAATCGGTATCTTCGATACGCAAAATCATCTTGCCCCCGTTACGTCGAGCGAAGAGGTAGTTGTATAGCGCTGTACGCACGCCGCCGATATGAAGTGGTCCGGTAGGACTTGGCGCAAAGCGTACTCTAACTTCTCTTGTCATTAAATAGAAATTATTTGGTTAAAAAATTACTCCCACAAGTTGCGAGGATATACGCCCTCCTCAATCAACTTCTCAATCTTGGCAACCAACATAGGCTTATCCTCCTTGTAGGTTACGCCGAACCACTGTGCGGTGGTCGAGAGAACCTTCAAACGTGCATCACCTCCGCTAACAAGCTTATTTACCATAAGCGGGATGAAGAACTCGGCCTTGAGGTTTGTCTTTACATCGTCCGATGCAAGGAACTCCTTGAAACCTGCCTCCGAGTGTGCGAAATAGTCTGGTGTGAAGCCGAAGAAGTTCATCGATACCGGAGTATTCTCCTCGAGTGCAACATCGTCGCCCAAGTCGTGGAATACGATTGTGCCCTCGGCATTGCGCTCAATCTTTGTGCGCTCAACCATCGAGGTAAGGTAGCGATTCTCATCAACTGTGCAAACACCACGTGATACGGTTCCGTTGTCCGACAAGGTCTTGTTTACCTCGTAGCCAATCATCGCATACTCGCCCTTTGCACCATCCAACTGTGAGAGATACTCGCCCATAACTCGATATGCATCGGTACCATAAAAATCGTCTGCATTGATTACTGCAAATGGTTCGTGGACTGCTGTTGCACCCATCATCACTGCGTGGTTTGTTCCCCATGGCTTCTCGCGGCCTTCAGGTACAGCGAATCCCTCAGGAAGATAGTCCAACTCCTGAAATACATAATCAACCTCGATGCGGCCACCAAAGCGGTCTGCTGCAAACATCTCCTTGAACTCCTTCTCGAAAGAGTGGCGGATAACAAAAACCACCTTGCCGAATCCTGCACGGATTGCATCGTAAATAGAGTAGTCAATAATAGCCTCACCGTTAGGACCTACTCCGTCCATCTGCTTAAGTGAGCCATAGCGCGAGCCCATTCCTGCGGCAAGCACCAAAAGTGTAGGTTTTACCATAGTTGTAATATTCGTTAAATTGTGTAAAATTTGTCTATTGAGTATAAAATACTCACAAAGATAGATATTTTCCGCGAAAGAAAAAAGAGGAAACCGAAATTTCCTCTTTTCTTCTGCTACTTTGATAGCTTATTTTGCTCTTGCCTTAAATTCTGCTATAATATTTCCGAATATATCCTTCGCTTTAACAGTAATCTCGGCATCGGCATCCATAGGCACATATTGCCAAATGTGATATCCACTCTTTGGAAGTTGCCAAGCAGCTTTCTTGAGCCTTGCCTCCTCGGGAACCTCACCAGCCAAACTTCGCTCAAGCTGAGGCCAATACCAATCGCGATAAGCTAAGTCGTAGAGGCGTTTGCGCGATTTTCCGTGACCGCCTGTACTCTCTGTAAATTCGCAGGTGTATGCACCCCAAACATTTACCAAAATTGCAGGCTTATCCTCAGCTTTAGCGGCAGCCTTCTCTGTCTCGTATTTGTTTTTTGTGCCCGTGCGCGATGTGATAGGATAGTGCCACTTGTGCTCGCCATTGTCATATACACGATACTGTAGTCCCTTGTTATCGCCGTAAGGGATGTATTTGCGAGTGATTTTGCCATTCTCGAATCTGTAATGTGCAATTGCGGCAGGAGTACCCTCGCAGTTGTCGAATGTGTACCAAGCTGTACCTGCTCCTGATGGGTGCATAAATTGATAGAAAGGCTTCTCGTTCCACGTCTTCTTTTGCGAGTGGTCAGCGTGGTGATGTCCTACGATTGCTACAACTTCGTATCCCTTGAAATAGTTGAGAACACGTTCGTAGTCGAGCTGTGATGGTTTGCCCGAATAACCGAATATACCCAAGTGGGCAACATAGATAATGCGGTCAATCTTTGAACGGTCGAGTGCTGCGATATCCTGCTCGAGCCATTTGTGCTGACGCTCACATAGGCGAACCCACGCACCCTTCTTTGCATTCAAATCGCGGGTGGCGCGTGCATCGGTAGTGAGCAGATAGTAGTTATCGACGACAACATAGTGGTCGCGGCCAATGGTGAATGAGTAGTGCTCGGGACCGAGGTCGCGATTGAAGTCGGCACGAGATTGGTGTATTGTTTCGTCGTTGAAATAGGTCCCCTTTGGTGGACGATTGTGGTCGTGGTTGCCAATGCAGTTGAAGATTGGTGCATCAACTTTGGTGTCCTCCATAAAGTTTTTGAACGAATAGCCCTCCTTACGTCCCTTGTAGCCCGGGCGCGAACCAGGGTGCGTCATATCTCCCAATGATAGGATATACAACGGCTCCTTGATTGTCTCTGCACTCTCTCGCATCGTTACAGCCAACGAAGAACGATAACGTCGGGCATCGTCTCTGTGATTGTATCTCATTCTGCCGCCGGTTACGTGCGTGTCGGCGATGGCAAATACCGAATAGACGCTCTGATCGACCTTTGTGAGCTTGAAGTTGTGAATTTGCTTCTTGGCTTTAGGGTCGATGCGCTTGTAGAATTGCGGAGCATTTCCGATGCGCTCAACTTCGTAACCCGAAGGGATAGAGATATATACAAATTGATTTTGTGGTTCTTTGACCTTCGTCGGTAGGGCATACATACCCTTGGCGTTAGTCTTTGTAATGTTTAGACCGTCGGTTACAACAACACCTGCAACGCCTATGCCGTTGCAGGTGACTGTTCCTTTAACCGTCTTTTTAGCAGCCACGGCAGGCGAGATTCCTGCGCATAATATTGCGGCAAAAAGAAAAGCTAAAATCTTTTTCATATTTGATTATCTTGCGTGAAGTTCAACCTCTGCGATAACGTTGCCCATAGCATCCTTTGCAATTGCAGTGATGGTTGCATCTGGGTCTGCGGGAACATAGCGCCAAATGTGGTAGCTACGCTTTGGTGTCTGCCAGCCAGCTTTGTAGAGTCTCTGACCCTCTGGAAGTTCGCCTGCCTCACTCTTTGCAAAAGCATCCCAATACCAATCGCGGAAGGTGAGGTCGAAGCAACGCTTTGATGCCTTGCCCTTACCGCCGGTGCTCTCCTTGAATTGGCAAGTGTATGCTCCCCAGAAGTTTACGAGCACTGCAGGCTTGTCCTCCGGCTTAATTTCAGCCTCTTCGGTACTACGCTTCTGCTTTGAACCTGTACGCTCGGTGATGGGGTATGCCCACTTGTGATTTCTGTTGTCATAAACACGATACTTCTGGCCCTTGTTTGTTCCATACGGTACGCAAGTTCGTGTGAACTTACCATTCTTGAAAGTGTAATCCACGATGCTTGCAGGAGATCCCTCGCAGTTGTCGTAGGTGTACCAAGCAGTACCCGCTCCCGAAGTGTGATAGAACTGATAGAGAGGTTTGTCGTTCCAAGTCTTCTTGATCGAGTGATCTGAGTGGTGGTGACCAATAAGGGCGAGAATCTCGTAGCCCTTGAAGTTATCGAGTACCTGCTCCAAATCCATCTGCATCTTCTTTCCCGCATAACCAAAGAGTCCGCAGTGTGCCACGATAACAACGCGATCAATATCCTCCTTCTTTACTGCAGCCATATCCTGCGCAAGCCAATTGTGCTGATACTTATCGAGTTTGTACCAATATCCCTTTGTTGCGTTAGGATTTGTTGTAGGACCTGCATCTTTTGTGATTACAAAGGTGTTGTCGAAAACTACATAGTGCTCACGGCCGATATTGAATGAGTAGTACTCTGGGCCAGCCTCACGGTGGTAGTCTGCGCGAGAAAGATAGACTGTTTCATCGTTGAACATCTCGCCTTTTGGTGCGTGGTTGTGGTCGTGATTTCCCATAGTGTTGAAAATAGGGATGTCAACCTTGGTGTCCTCCAAATAGTTCTTGAATGAGTATCCGGCTTCACGGCCCTTCCAGCCCGGACGACTACCGGTCTGAGTCATATCGCCCAAAGTTACCATATAAACAGGATGCTTGATGCTTGCTGCATACTCTTGTATTGCAGGTACAACAACCTCCTTATACTTTGCTATTCCGCGGTGATCTGCTCTCCTGGAGTAGACATCAGTCAAGTGGGGGTCGCCCAAAGCTAATACAGTGTATACGCTCTGATCGACCTTTGTGAGTTTGAAGTCGAAAGATTGCTTTTTAGCCTTTGGGTCTACTCGCTTGAAAAATTGTGGTGCGTTTCCAACTCGTTCAACCTCGTAGCCCGAAGGTATAGAGATGTGTACGAATTGGCAGTGTGGGTCCTTTACCTTGGTTGGAAGTGTGTAGGCACCCTTTGCGTTTGTTTTTGTCATATTTACGCCATCGGTAACTACGACACCTTCAACACCTTTTCCGTCACAAGTTACTGTTCCGCTAATGCTCTTTTTAGCCGCTACAGCCGACAATACGCCTGCAAATAGAACGGCAAGAATGGTTAAAAGTACGCTTTTTGTCTTCATATTATATGTAAATTAGTGTGTTCAGCATTGCAAAGATAGTCAAATATATTGACAATTTACACCTCAAAAGTCATAACCTTTGATATATTTTACGTATTTGTTCCAACTTTCTGTCGCTTTATATCTCTCTACGGATGTGTTGGGTACGTAGAAATAGCATCCGATAGGCTTGTCCGTTCCGTTGTCGAAGTTGTCGAATGTGGCTTCTCCTAATGTTGGCGGGGTTGTAGCCTTGCAGTAAACTTTTTCGAGGTTCTCGCAGTAGTAGAATGCGTAATCTCCAATTGATTCAACGGATGCCGGAATGGTTATTTCGTGAAGAGCAAGGCTCTCGTAGAATGCATCTGCTTCAATAGCTGTTATGTATTCCGGAATGGCGTATGAATCGATTCCTTTTGGTGCATACTTTACCAAGACGTTGTTGATTACCAAGCAGCGGTTATCCTCCGAAGCAAATTTTCCGCAGATACTTGTCAGCCCGCTACAGCCGCTAAAGGCTGATGCTCCGATATACTCCACGCTATATGGTATTCTAATCTCTTTTAGGCGAGAGCAATATGCAAAAGCCGATTCTCCTATCGATACTAAATGGTCGGGTAGGTTGATGCTGGTCAAGTAGGTGCAACTACCAAAGCTGTACTCCTTTATCTCTTCTACACTCGTAGGAAGGGTTATGGTAGTAAGCGTTTCGTTTCCGTAAAATGCCTCGGCACCAATCGATGTGATGGTGCGGTCGAAAGTCAAGGTTCCCACGCCGTTTGTGTATATATTCTCAACGATGTTGCCATCGAAAGCGGACGGGTTAGAGAGCGTTATGGCCTTTTTATCTGTGGTTGTATAATAAAGGCTCATAAGTTCGGCCTGAAGTTCGTACTGTTTGACAGAAATAGTTGCTGACGGAGAGCCATTGTGGCCTTGGATGGTAATCTCGCCGTAGCGCGAAACCCCGGCGTCATTTTGATTTACCGAAAATCTAAACTCCGATACTCCGGCATCCCCGTTGCGAGTCTTAATTGAGAGCCAATCGCACGAGCTTGAAGCCTCCCATCGGCTATTCGATTTTACCGTAATAGAGTACTCTGCCTCGTCAAACCACACTTCCAACGAGCTTTTAGAGAGATTGATAAGAGGCGTGGAAGCCTCATTATTGCAACTCGTTGCGAATAGACAAATAGAGATGAGTAAAAATAGCCCTTTCTTCATAGTATTGTTATTTGAACATTGTATTATTTGCAAAATTAAGGGTTTTATCACAAGAAACAAATAATAATATTAAAAATTATTCGTATCTTTACCGAGTTATTTGGATATATTGTACAATGAAGTTGTTGGATAGAATAAATTTATGGATAAGCAAGATGCGTCATAAGCGCGCATTTTCGCTCCTCTGTAACGATAGTTTATTGTGGCGTGCCAATCTCTCGCCGGCAATGATTTTAACGATAGGGGTGGCAATAGTTACGATTATCATGGGAGTATTGCTTGTGCTCGTAGCCTATACGCCGTTGCTTGATATGATGCCGGGATACCGCACCAATGCCGTGCGATCGCGAGAGTTGTTGATTCAGAGCGTTGTACGTGTGGATTCATTAGAACGAAAACTGAACGATATGCTTGCGTATAACGAGAATAGGATATTGGTTGTTGGGGGTAAAACACCGGCTATGCAATCATCGAAAAATGATTCTCTTCAGCGTGCCAAGCAGTATGTGGCTCCGTCAAAAGCCGATTCGCTTTTGCGTCACAAAATGGAGAACGATGAGCGTTATCGTCTGAATACAACGTCCTCTGCACAATCTAAGTCGGGGGTGCTGAATGCGGTTTCTCCGATGAAAGGCATTATCTCGGACCGTTTTAATTCCAACGATTTGCACGGCATACGAATAAATGGCAATGCAGGTGAACAGGTCTCCTCAATTGCAGATGGAACGGTGCTATTGACGGAGTGGCTGCCCGAATCGGGACATTGCGTTGTGGTCCAACATAAAGGTAATTTTATATCTCTCTATCGCAATTTGTCGAATATTCTTGTCACTAAAGGTGCGCAGGTTAAGGGTGCGCAGGCGATAGGATATGCAGCGAACACCAAAAATAAAGAGGTGGCTACGCTCGAATTTGAACTTTGGAGTGATGGCAAGGCTGTAAACCCCGAACTTTATATTGTTTTCTAAATGGAGAAACAGCGACTTACAATACTTGGCTCGACGGGCTCGATAGGAGTGCAAACTCTTGATATCGTTCGCGAAAATTCCGACCGATTTGAGGTGGTATCACTTACGGCCCACAGAAATTGGCAGAAACTTGCCGAACAGGCCATTGCCTTCGATGTCGATACAGTAGTGATTGGCGATGAGCAATACTACGCGCCACTGCGTGATGCGTTGGCAAATTATCAGATAAAGGTTTTTGCGGGTGACGACTCTATTGCCGCAGTAGCTTCGGCCTCTAATTGCGATACCGTAGTTAATGCCCTGGTCGGATATGCGGGTTTGGTACCTACGGCACGTGCTATCGAGGCTCACAAGCGTATCGCCCTCGCAAACAAAGAGACTTTGGTGGTGGGTGGTGCGACGATTATGCCAATGGCTATAAAGCATAAGTCTCCTATTCTCCCTATCGACTCGGAGCACTCTGCGATATTCCAGTGCCTTATAGGCGAGAACTCTCCACTACGACGACTTATTATCACTTGCAGTGGCGGAGCTTTGCGCGATGTACCGCGAGAGAGGTTGGTCGATATTACAGCGAAACAGGCCTTGCAACATCCACGATGGGATATGGGAGCAAAGATTACCATAGATTCGGCAACACTCGTAAATAAAGGCTTTGAGGTTATCGAGGCTCATTGGCTCTTTGGCACTCCTGCCGAAAAGATTGATGTTGTGGTACATCCCGAGTCGATTATTCACTCAATGGTTGAGTTCGAGGATGGTTCGATAAAGGCGCAGATGGGAGAGCCTGATATGCGCACGCCAATTAGCATTGCCTTGATGTATCCCGAGAGGGCTGTTCGAGATGTAGAGCCGTTTGATTTTGTCAAGAACTCATCGCTGACCTTCCGCGAGGTCGATAATGAGCGATTCCCTGCGCTCGGTATCGCCTACGATTGTTTGCGACGAGGGGGCTCTGCTGCTGCTACGATGAATGGAGCAAATGAAGTGGCAGTAGCAGCATTTTTGGCCGATAGGTGTCGCTATACCGATATCGTAGGTGCGATAGAGTATGCTCTGTTAAAGTCTCAGTTTGTAGCAGCTCCCTCGCTTACGGATTATGCCGATATTGATGCCGAGTCGAGGGCTTTGGCACAAGAGTTCCTTAAGCTATAATACCTGACGAATAGGATGGAGGCAGAAAACTCAAATAGAAATAAGATAATATTTAGGTATGTATATTATGCTACAACCATTGCCGGCTTGATAGCTTCGGCCGTGGTGCTCTATTATGCCTACAACTACCTGAATATCTCTAAATATATCTGGTTTGCAGCCTTCACTTTTGTTGTGATATATTTGGCTGCTGCGCTTATATTCGTAAGACGAAAGAGTGGTTTTGACAAGTTTGTATCCCATACGATATTATTGCAGCTGATTCCCATCTGTGCAACGATAATCCTTGCTTGTGTTGTCTCGACAAGGAAAAACTATAAGCCTCTGGTCGGAAGGGTTAATGAATACGAAAGAGCGTTTAATGATTTGCAGGCGGTACAGAAGAGATCAGCTCTGAAAAATGGAGTAAAACCCATAGCCTCGCGGTCGGAGTTGAAAAATTATAGGCATGGCTTGCTCGATGATGATAGATTGGTTGAGATTACCTCCAACTCCGATTACGTAGTCCGCCCCCTCACCTATTCGGTCCCCTATGTGGTGCCAAAAGTGCGAGATTTTCTCGATGATTTGGCCGAAGCCTTTCAGCAAGAGACCGAGACTAAGGCCAAGTTTGAGGTGACGAGCGTTCTACGTACCGACGAGGATGTTGCAAAATTGAGAGAGGTAAATGGTAATGCCTCGGCTGACTCGTGTCATCGCTACGGCACTACCCTTGATATCTCTTATGTGCATTTTAAGGACGATGTGTTCAAACCGCGAACTACTCACGAGTTGCGTCTGGCACTCTCGAAGGCGCTACATAGATTGCGCGAGTCGGGACGTTGTTATGTGAAGATGGAGAAGAAACAGTGTTGTTATCATATTACTATACGGTAGAATAAAGAGTGATAAATGTCGAATAATTAAACAATAGAGAATATGGATATTTTGATTAAGGTTTTACAGTTTTTTATGAGCCTTACCCTCTTGGTGGCGGTTCACGAATTTGGCCACTTTATTGTGGCGCGAATATTTAAGATTCGTGTCGAGAAGTTCTACATCTTCTTCGATGCGGGATTCTCCTTGTGGAAGAGAAAGTGGGGCGATACCGAGTATGGCCTTGGTTGGTTGCCACTCGGAGGTTACTGCAAAATTGCTGGAATGGTCGATGAGAGTATGGATAAGGAGCAGTTGGCAAGCGAGCCACAGCCTTGGGAGTATCGTGCAAAACCGGCTTGGCAGCGTTTCTTGGTTCTTGTTGCAGGTGTTACGATGAATGTTATTTTGGCATTCTTTATCTACTGCGGCATCAGCTACTCCTACGGCTCGCAATATATCTCGAATGAGGATATGATTTACGGCTATGAGTTTGGCGAGAATGCCGAAAAGTTGGGTTTCCGCGATGGCGATAGAGTAGTCTCGATAGGTGGCGAAAAGATTGAGAAGTTCAACTCGATTCTTCCTAAAATTCTTCTTGCAAAGGAGAATTGCGAGGTGGAGGTTCTTCGTGATGGTGCTGCGCACACCTTTACGCTCAATAACGAGACGCTAAACCTTATGCGTAAGTATAACACCTTTGAAACAGATAAATTCTACGAGCCACTCATCCCGTTTGTGGTTGATAGCGTGGCGAATGTTGCAGTTGCAGAGGCCGGACTCAAAAAGGGCGACCGCATTATCGGTATTGGCGAGGAGTCGTTGCCATATTTCAACCACTACGCTGACCGCCTTGCGAAATTGTCGGGCACTACTGCCAATGTTAAGGTTTTGCGCGGTGCGGACACTCTTGCATTGGCTTTGCCTGTAAATGCCGAGGGTAAGTTGGGTGTTACGGTCGAGAACTTCTTCAAGGTTCGCACCGAGGGGTACAACTTCTTCGAGGCTATTCCTGCCGGAGCTCGTTTGACTGCCAAGACAATAAAAAGCTATTGGGATCAGTTGGTGCTTATTGTGAAGCCTGATACAGGTCTTTATCGCCACGTTGGAGGTTTTATCGCCATCGGCAATATCTTCCCTTCGGAGTGGGATTGGCATCAGTTTTGGTCAATGACGGCGTTCCTTTCGATTATCCTTGCAGTGATGAATATAATTCCTATCCCGGGTCTCGATGGCGGACATATGATGTTTACTTTCTGGGAGATGATTACGGGTCGCAAAGTTAGTGAAAAGGTCTTGGAAGTCGCACAGTATATCGGTATGATACTGATACTTGCCCTTGTTATCTTCGCCAACGGAAATGATATTTACAAACTGTTTAAGTAGTTTGTAAAATGTAAAATGCAGAACCGACGCTGCGGAGCGAGAGCAGAGGGTGCTTGCACACTTTGCCGAGCCGCGAGGAGGAAAAGCCCTCGAAGAGGGGTTAATGCAGAATGCAGAATGCAGAATGCAAAATGCAGAATGCAGAATGCAGAATGTCAAATGCAGAATGCAAAATGCAAAATGCAAAATGCAAAATTTTTAGACGAGATTAAAGCGCACCCTTACTAGCCCTTACTAGCCGTTACTAGCCCTTAATTAGTTGCGCCGAGACAAGGCTAGGAGTTCAAAAAAACGAAAAACATTGGCTTTTAGTGAGATTAAAGAATTTAGGGAGTTTAGCGAAAGCTATTCTCCCTAATCTCATTAAATTCCCTAAATTCTTTATGACAATAAATGGCAATCGCTCGTTTCACTCGCTGAATGGCAAAAGCGCCGGTTATTAAGCAGTCCTTTGGACTGCGCTGTCATTAAATGCCATTCTATGCCATTCAGGGCGTAGCCCGCATGCCATTAAATGCCACTCGCTACTGCCGGGTATCGTTTTCGATACCTGTGTTGGAGTGGGTGCGCTCCTCATGTGGGGTGGGTATCGTTTTCGATACCCGTGAGTGCGGTGTGTCCCCTCTTGCGGGGTGGGTATCGTTTTCGATACCTATGAGGGCAAGGGGGTAGTAATAAGTTTCGTTGCAGTTAGATAGCAACCGCTTAACTAAAACTAAGAAGCGTGGATAGTTGCTTATTACTGAGGAGGTACGACCAAGCACCTGTACGAACATAAGCACACCCACGCCATAACAGCGAGGGCATTTATTGTGCCTATTGTTTGTTCGCAGTGATAATTTGGTCGTTTTACTCAGTAACAACAATAGCCTAAATGCCATCTAAAAGAACTGCGTATTTCGCAATCCAACAACAGATTTAGAAATTATTTTCGAGAGTTGCAAAGTTGCGATAGTAAAATAGTGGTTATTAGTGGGAGTTAGGGGCTGTTAGCGAAATTAGAGTGGCACATCACTAATAGCCTCTAAATACCCCTAACTGCCTCTAAAATCCTCTCCCCAAAAACTTTTAATTCTTAATTCTCAATTTTTAATTTTTAATTCTTAATTTTGTGCCAAGCAAAATTAAGTACTATGGCAGAGGCAAAGAAAGCATACGTTTGTCGTGAGTGTGGTTACGATGCGCCGAAGTGGTTGGGTAAGTGTCCTTCGTGTGGAGCGTGGAACTCGTTTGATGAGTTGGTTGTGGCGAAGAAGGGCTCTTCGGTGGCGGCAGCTGTAACATCGTCAGCTGTTCCAAAGGCTAAGCCCCAACGTGTGCGCGATATAGAGGTTGGTACTACCAAACGTATTGATGTCGGTCAGAGCGAGGTTAATCGTGTGTTGGGTGGCGGTTTGGTGCCCGGCTCGATTATCCTCGTAGGCGGAGAGCCGGGTATCGGAAAATCGACTCTCGCCCTGCAACTCGCCTTGGCGGACAACGGCTTGCGCACGCTCTATGTATCGGGCGAGGAGTCGGCCGAACAGATTAAGATGCGCGCTGAGCGACTCGGAATCCGTAACGAGGAGTGTGTGGTCTATACCGAAACCTTGCTCGAAAACATCATAGCACAGTGCGAGGCGATGAAGCCCGATATGGTGGTTGTCGATTCGATTCAGACCATATACACCGACTTGGTCGATGCCTCGGCAGGCAGTGTCTCGCAGATTCGCGAGTGTGCAGCTACGTTGCTCAAGTATGCAAAGGGGAGTGGCACTCCTGTATTTGTCATAGGTCATATTACGAAAGAGGGAACCATTGCAGGCCCGAAGATTTTGGAGCATATCGTTGATGTAGTGCTGCAATTTGAGGGCGATGGAAATAATACATATCGTATCTTGCGCGGTATAAAAAATCGTTTTGGTGCGACCTTTGAAATTGGCGTTTTCGAGATGCTTGAGAAGGGCCTTCGTTCTGTCGAAAACCCATCAGAGGTGTTGCTGTCTCACTATAATGAGCCACTTTCGGGAATTGCGGTCGCTGCTACTGTAGATGGTATTCGACCATACCTTTTGGAGGTACAAGCTTTGGTAAGTCAGGCAGCCTATGGTACACCGCAGCGTAATGCGACGGGTTATGATTCGCGACGTATGAATATGTTATTGGCGATTTTGGAGAAACGTGTTGGCCTCAAGATGTTCCAAAAGGATGTATTTTTGAATTTTGCAGGTGGCTTCAAAGTGTCGGATACAGGACTCGACCTGGCAGTTGTTGCTGCGGTCCTCTCCTCATATTTCGACCGCCCTATTAACGAGGGTTTGGCTCTTGCGGGGGAGATAGGTCTCTCGGGGGAGGTTCGCCCCGCACCTCGTACCGAGCAGCGTATTAGCGAGGCGGCACGCCTCGGCTTTAAGAAGATTGTTATCTCGGGTTATGCCTCTTTGCCATCCAAAAAAATCAAAGGTATAGAGGTTACACCAATTAACACCATGAGTGAACTAGCTCGACATCTATTTTCTGAACAGGAGTAGAACGAAGTCAATCTACATTAACAGAGGCGACCTTTCCGGGCCGCCTCTGTGTCTATTAGTGGGTCGCTTTGTACCACGCAGTCTCTTGCCAGTCGGTGGAGTAGTGCTCGACCTTTGCCGAGGTTGTAATACCGCTGTAGTAGTTGATGTCGTGGTAGTGTGAACCTTTTCCGTAGGCCGAATAGAAGGTGTCGGTGTGATAACGCGATGTGATGGCCCTATCCAACTGCTTCTTAAAGTTCGCTGCTACATTACTATCCGCACATGATTGCTCGACCATATCTCCCAAGTCGTAGAATGAGTGCACGGATTGTCCTTCATAATATTGAACACTATCCAACGAGAACCCATCTTTTGTGGCAGCCGAATTTACACTCTTCATTGCACTTGCCAACGCCTCCAATTCCGCAGTGTGTGTGATTGCTACACAGGCAGACGGGGTGGTCGCCTCGGTGCGGTAGTAATCGACATACTCACTGCAAATCTTGTCCAAATCATACGATGTGCCACCGTTGGTGAGCATATATGGCAAGATGCGGGCGTAAGGGAATCCTGCCCCCATAACTTCGCACGGTGAACCAATAATGTATTTGGTGATATGGCGCAAGTCGTATGCACTCTCAACATTGCTCATAAAGCAGGCATCGAATAGTACATAGTCAAAACAGATATTGTTAGCCTTTATGGCATCGGCAATCTCGGTAGTGTTGAATTGTGTAGGTCTCTTGTCGCCGAGGTGACGAGTCATTTCTGCATTTTCGTCGCGCTGCCATAACTCGTCTGGCGAAATGCCGAGTCGCATAAGCGAGCGTGAAGGAGTGTAGGTTGTACTCTTTGGAACCCACCCGAGTCCGTGCGAACCAACTATTAGGGCGTACTTTTCGGCCGGAGCAAACTCTATTGCAGCACGCAAGTTGTTCTCAAAGATGGATGAGTCGTATGGAGTGTATAGCTGTATATCCTTTACCTTCTCTTTTACCGCCTTCGCGAGGAGCCTGTCATAGCGTAACTCATATATTGTTGCATCTGTGGTCGAGCTGCTGTATATAGCCACAATGCGGGCATCCTTCTGAATGTCCGAGTCGAGTGCTTCAACGATTTTATTGATATTGTTGTTGAAGTAGTATTGCAAGGCTGTGCCGATAAAGTATGCGACAATGGTTTGCGGTGCTTTGGCAATGCGCTGTCGTACCTCAATGATGGTTTTACACTCGGTATTATTTCTCAATGATACCACAATCTCTCCGAGCGATATCTCTTCGGTTGTATTGTTCCCCTCATTGGCTTTGATAACATAGCTGTTCTCCTCGAGTTTTGTTATTGAGAACTTGGTTGATGAGGTTGATACATCTATGCTGAAATCGCTGTCAATATTAAGCATATTCTCGCCACCTGCAGTGCCGGGTAGGAGAATTTCGCTTCTATCCATAACAATAGCAGATGTTTGCACGACATCAATCTTGCCTCCTTGCATGATACCATCCACCTTGAATCCTATGGAACCAATAACACGATCCACTGTGAGAGCGTTGTCAAGTGTTGATGATACAGTGATAGTGTGCTCATTTTTACTATTTTTCTCTCCCAAGGTTGCTTCGATATCGCCTGTCAGCACAAGCTCAATATTCTCGGCACTCGAGATAATTGTAGTGGTACTCTCGGAGCCACTCATTGCATCAATCTTTACTCTATTGCCCTTCGGAAGTCTAATCTGTGGCAGCTGGTATGCCGATACTCCTACAAATCGAGTAGATAAGAGCTTGAAGTTCAGATCGCTCAAACGAACGGTATCTGCCGAGTTGTTGGACCGCAAGGCTGTGACCGTAACAACTACGTTCTCGCCCTCGGCGCACTTTGGTCCGCTTGATGGACGGCACTCGAAACCCTTATAATCGACCAACTCCCAATCGTGCTTTGCACTAAATGTAAATGAAGTTGTCGAGCCTTCGGTGCCGTCGAGGGTTAGACGGTAGTTGTGAAGGCCCGAAATGAGCTGTAAATCGCTGGATGAGGCTCGTTGGCCCGACTCTCGGCAGCCGACGAATATTAGCGATAGGTATAGTGGTAGAAAAAGTGCAAATTTTTTCATATCTGTTATTTGTACTCTCGTGGTTTTAGATTATTGAATTGCCAAGTTCGTTCACGCTTGAACGTGTAGTTCTCGGGCTTGTTCCAATAGATGCGACTATAGTCGAAGTAGTAGCCTTTGACTTTGTTGTGGGGAAAGTCGAATGGTACAAACTCCACTGTGCGGCTTATAATTCGCCCTTTCAAATAGTTTATGTTTTTCGATGCAATGTAATCCAACCCGTGCGAAAACATTATTATATGCATCGGGCTTTTCTCCTTTAATCCGTCTCCCGACTGCTCGATACACTTCAATACTCCTCGGAGGTGGTCGGAATAGGCCAATTCGCGAGCCTTATCGCCTGATGCTCCATAAGCGTAGGTTAAGATGTTGAGCAGGGTGGGTGAGAATGGGTCAAGCTCCATTGCAGCTATACCTGCAGCAATCAACTCGTCAATATCATGCACTGATGGTTGGTCAATTGATATTCGGGCCATAATCTCCTGTACGCGAGTCATTGCTCTATTTGCTTCGAGGGGCTTGTACGATGGTTGAAACGCATATCCGTAGTAGAGGTGGTGATACTCCTCCTCGGACAAAGCCTTGCCCTCTTTATATCGCAACATTAGGTTGGGGTAGTAGAGTGGCGAATCGACATTGTTTATAGCTGCAAAAATACGGTCGTTGTTCGGAGTTCCGGCCACCGCCGAAAGAACTGCGAACATTGCTACTATTATGACAAAAATACGCTTCATATAGAACTTTTCGACCTATAACGATTGTTGTGCTACTTTTCGTACTCTGCAATCAGATTTTTCATTTTGTCCTGCAGCATCGCACTACCCGATACCAATGGCAAACGCATAGTGTTAGAGCAAACACCTTTTAGGCAGAGTGCAGTCTTAATACCTACGGGGTTGCCCTCCTCGAAGAGAGCCGAAATGATATTGTCGAGGCTGTTTAACTTCTCGGCTGCGGTTTCGATATCACCTTCAAGTGCAAGGCGTACGAACTCTACTGTCTCGGCAGGGTAGGCATTTGCCAATACCGAAATGACACCTACACCACCGCGCTTGATAACCTCGACGGTCAAGCCGTCGTCACCGGAGATAAGCAAGAAATCGTTTGGTGTGAGGGCCTTTACTCTCTCCATTTGCTCCAAATTTCCCGAAGCCTCCTTGACTCCAATGATGTTGGAAAAATCATTTGCCAATCGAGCAATGGTCTCGGGGGCCATATTTACACCTGTTCTGCCCGGGATGTTGTAGAGCATTACGGGCAGCGGCGAGGCCTCTGCAATAGTCTTGAAATGCTGATATAGGCCCTCCTGGTTCGGTTTGTTGTAGTATGGGTTTACACTCAATACTGCATCGTAACCCGATAAATCCCATGTTCGGAGCGTTGTCACTACGTCGCGAGTGCAGTTGCCACCTACTCCAACCATAAGGCGAACTCGTCCTGCAACGCGCTCACGCACGAAGCGAATAAGAGCCTTGCGCTCATCAGATGTGAGCGTTGGGGTCTCGCCTGTTGTTCCGAGTACGAGGATATAATCTACGCCACCCTCTACGAGGTTATCAACTATCTTTGCTACCGCTGCAAAATCAATTGCACCGTTCTTCATAAATGGTGTTACAAGTGCAACTCCAACACCTTTGAAAATAGTCTTTTCCATATCTAACTGCTTAAAACAGACTTCCTTGAACGAAGTCATCTACTTTTTTGTTCTCCTTTGTATCGTCTTTCTCTGTAACGATTTTCTGCGTGGTGTTATTTTGTACTCCTCCGCCGATAAGCTCAATAAAATCGTTTTCGGAGAGGATTTTCACACCAAGTTTTTCTGCCTTCTGCAACTTGGCCGGGCCCATATTCTCGCCTGCAACGATAAAGTCGGTATTAGCCGACACTCCCGATTGGTTTTTACCCCCGTGTAACTCTATCAACTCCTTCAACTCGTCGCGAGTGTGATCGAGAAATTTGCCCGAGATAACGATGTTTTTGCCCTCCAAGCAGTTTGAGTGTCGCTCCTTAGCCTCCTCCTCGAACTGCAATCCTGCGGTGCGCAGACGTTCGATAATTGCAATGTTTTGTTCGTCGGCAAAGTACTCCAAAATAGCATCGGCAATCTTGTCGCCTACCTCTTCAGCCTCGAGAAGTTGCTCTTTTGCTGCCGACATTACGGCATCGAGGCTCTTAAAGTGTGCAGCGAGATATTTCGCAGTAGTCTCGCCTACGAATCGGATTCCCAATCCAAAGAGTACGCGTGCAAAAGGTACTGCCTTTGATGCGTTGATACTGCGGATGATATTGTCGGCCGATTTGTCGCCTAAACGGGGGAGTGCCGCCAAATCTACGGCCTTCAAGTCGTATATGTCGGCAATATTGTTGAGCAGACCACTCTCGTGTAACAGCTCCACCGTTTCGCTGCCAAGACCGTCAATATCGAGAGCCTTGCGACGAATAAAATGAACAATACGCCCAAGAATTTGCGGACGACATCCGCCCTGATTAGGGCAGTAGTGTTTTGCCTCGCCTTCGTAGCGCACAAGTGCAGTTCCGCACTCCGGACAAGTGGTTATGTATTGGAATGGCTCGCTGTTGCCACTGCGCTCCGAGAGCTCAACCTCGGTAATCTTCGGAATAATCTCTCCGCCCTTCTCGACATATACCATATCGCCGAGACGAATGTCGAGTAGCTCTATCTGCTCGGCATTATGGAGCGTGGCACGCTTTACAACTGTGCCGGCCAGTAGTACGGGCTCGAGGTTTGCAACAGGGGTTATTGCTCCTGTTCTTCCGACCTGAAAATCGACGCTTATAAGTCGCGTCAAAGCCTGCTCGGCCTTGAATTTGTAAGCGACAGCCCAACGCGGTGATTTACTCGTGAAGCCCAGACGACGACGCTTGGCAAAGTCGTTTACCTTGATTACGATGCCGTCCGTAGGATATGGAAGCTCTTTTCGAGCTGTATCCCAATGTTCGATAAATGTGCGTATCTCCTCTGCTGAGCGACATATTCGGGCGTGTTCCGAGACCTTGAATCCCCAACGACGAGCCGACTCTAATGCCTCCCAATGGGTTGAGAACGGCAACTCGCGCGATGCAATCTGATAGAGCGTACAATCTAAACCGCGCTTTGCTACAACCGATGATTGCTGCTGCTTTAGTGTCCCTGCTGCGGCATTGCGCGGATTCGCAAATAACTGCTCGCCTGCAGCCTCTCGCTCGGCATTAAGACGATCGAAGGATGCGTATGGCATAAATATCTCGCCTCGAATCTCGAACTCGGCAGGATATTCCCCCTTTAGTGTCAGTGGAATGGAACCGATAGTGCGAACATTTGCGGTAACATCGTCTCCACTTTCGCCGTCTCCACGTGTTACGGCGCGAACCAAACGCCCCTCCTCATATGTCAGAGATATGGCCGTGCCGTCAAATTTCAACTCGCATACAAATTCTGTCTCTCCCTCCTCCTTTTCGATGCGCTCTATAAACTCGTTAAGGCTCTCTATTGAGTAGGTGTTCGAGAGCGACAGCATCGGATATCGGTGCTTTACGTTTTGAAATTCGGAGGTCTTATCGCTGCCGACGCGCATTGTTGGGGAGTTCTCGTCCGCATACTCGGGATGTGAGTTCTCCAACTCCATAAGGCGATGCATCATCTGGTCGAACTCGAAATCGGAAATTTCGGGTGCATTCTCCACATAATACTTGTGATTATGGTGGTGCAGTGCCTCTCGCAGGGCGATTATCTCATCGTAAATCGATAGCGTCATACCTCTTTATATATTACATCGCGTAAAGGTACGGAGAAATTTTCAAATTGTCTTATTTTTTTGAAAAAAAAGTGATGAACCTCCTATCCGAAACAAAAAATTAAGAAAATTGTAATTGTTGAAAAAAAAGAGCAATAAAATTTGTCTTGCTCGTTTCCTTGCACTATATTCGCGACGAATTTCTAAACAAATGTTAAACATAAAGATAAAAATATATGGCACCAAGCGCAAAAAAAAGATTAGTTGTGAGCTTTAAGAATCTCACTCCCGAGTTGCAGGAGGAGGTTAAAGCAGCATATCCGACGGGTTATACCGACTTTATGATGCGCATCGATAAACCCAACGGAGACTTCTTCTTTGCAGTACCTTTCGAGACTGAAGAGATTAGCTATCTTGTCAAGATTGATGTTAAGATTGACGACGCATCTCACGAGGAGGAGGATAAGGATTACTATGATGACGATTTGAAGGGAGCTGACGAATTGGCAAACGACACCTCGGACGAGGAGCCTGCCGACGATAACTCGGATTACGATATCTAAACCTTTAAGTTGCTCATTAGTAATAGAAAGAGCCTGCCTAACAAGTAAAAAAGTTAGGCAGGCTTGTTTGTTTTGCGTCAAGAGAGGGATTCGTTCAGTCGGTGGCGGTGTGGCAAAGTTGTCTGCGTAAGTTGTCTGCGCTGCAATCCTCCTTTATTGCGGGGTATCGTTTTCGACACCCAAGAGGGGCTGGGAAATGCTCTTCTCTCCAGAGAGTACCTTTTGTCTGCGTGGATACCGTTTTCGATACCCGGTGTTGTTTGGCTGAGTTTTCGCCCCTCCTTTATTGCTGGGTATCGTTTTCGATACCCAAGAGGGGTTGGGAAATGCTCGTCTCCCCAAAGAGCACCTTTTGTCTGCGTGGGTATTGTTTTTGATACCCGGTGTTGTTTGGCTGAGTTTCTGCCTGCCGGGTATCGTTTTCGATACCTGCGTTTGTGAGTGTGTTTTCTTTGGATTGTGTAAATCTTCCGTAGATTGCCGGGTATAGTTTTCGATACCCAAGAGGGGCCGGGAAATGCTCGTCTCCCCAAAGAGCACCTTTTGTCTGTGTGGGTATTGTTTTCGATACCCGAAGTAATCTATTGTTATCCCTTGATTCGTTGCGGAAGAGGTAGCATGCATCTTGCTTGGGTTGTTAAATAAAGTGCGATACGGATATTCTATCGTAAGTAGCAGATTATTGTATTTGAATCTCCTTTTTATTCAAGCAAACTCGCTTCGATTGGTATAATTTCAGTATCTTTGCTACCGATATGGATAATAAATTTGTACCACATAAGATAGATTGCGAGGAGGTGTTCGAGAGTGCACTCCTCGGAGAGGTGAAGGCGGGATTTCCTTCGCCGGCAGAGGATATACGCGAGAAATTGGACCTCGTAAAGTTGCTTGTAAGGCACAAAGCATCGACCTTTTTCTTTCGCGTAAGCGGTGTTTCGATGGTCGATGCGGCAATGGATGATGGCGATATAATAATCGTAGATAGAGCCATTGATCCCTACAACAACTGCAAAGCGGTATGTTTTATCGATGGCGAATATACCGTCAAGCGCGTTGAGATATCGGACCGAGGTGTGCGCCTTATGCCTGCCAATGAGAGTAATACGGCCTACAAGCCTATAGAGATAACGGCCGATAACAATTTTATTATCTGGGGCGTAGTTACATACACAATCAAAAAGATGTAGCGATGTTTGCCCTTGCTGACTGCAATAATTTCTTTGCCTCCTGCGAGCGAGTGTTCCGTCCTGACTTGCGGGGAAAACCTGTCATTGTGCTATCGAGTAATGATGGGTGTGCGATAGCACGCAGCAACGAGGCGAAGGCTTTGGGGATAAAGATGGGCGATCCCTATTTCAAAATTCGTAATCTTGTCGAGCGAAATGGTGTTGCAGTATTCTCGGGAAATATGGCCCTCTATGGCGATATGTCGCAACGAGTGCGTTGGGTGTTGGAGGAGTTCGCACCGAGTATCGAGGCCTATTCGATAGACGAGGCATTTCTCGATTTGCGAGGTATGACAAATATCGATTTCGATGCCTACGCAAAGCAAATTTCGGCGATGTGCTGGAAGATGACATCCATCCCCGTTTCGGTGGGTATTGCGCCGACGAAAACACTCGCTAAAATAGCGTCGAAGCTTTGCAAGCATTATCCGAAGTTGCGAGGTGGATGCTATATGTATCGCCCTCAAGATATCGAGAAGGTGTTACGCAAGTTCCCTATCGAGGATGTTTGGGGCATCGGTCGTCGCACTGTGCCTAAGCTGAAGGCGCGAGGTGTGCATACGGCCTACGACTTTACGCAGTTACCCGAGAGTTTGGTGCAGACGATATTCGGGATTACGGGCGTGAGAACCTGGAAGGAGCTGCGAGGGGAGGCGTGTATAGAGTTTGAGGATGGATTCGAGGCTAAACAGTCGATATGTGTTTCGCGTAGCTTTTCAACAGAAATTTACGATGTGAAGGAGTTGCAAGAGCAGATAGCCAATTTTGCTTCGGCTATGGCGGAGAAGATTCGTACGCAAGGTTCTGTGGTCGCGGAGATGGTCGTCTTTGCCTATACCAATCGTTTTAAGGAGTCTCAGCCGCAAACATATGCCAACTCGTTGGTGTCGTTTGCCACCCCTACATCCGACCAACGAACCATAGTGTCGCAAGCGGCGAGTGCGACGCAAAACCTCGTTAAGAGTGGATATGGATATAAAAAGGCGGGTGTTATAGCCTCGAAGATTATCGCCGAGGGCGAGGTGATACATTCGCTTTTTGAGGATACGCAAAGCCTTGAGCGCGAGCATAGGATTACAACGGCTTTGGATGTAATAAATGCCACTTTCGGCAAAGGCACTATTCGTTTGGCTGTTCAAGGCAATGGCAAGATAAAGACATCAAGTGGCAATCAATCTCCCCACTACACCACTCTTTGGAGCGACATCCCGAAGGTCTCTATTAAATAGAATAAGGTATAACATACTCTCCACAAAAAAGAGCCAGCCTAACTTTTCGACTTGTTAGACAGGCTCTTTTCAGCGGAAAGGGAGGGATTCGAACCCCCGGTACAGTTACCCGTACACCGCATTTCGAGTGCGGCCCGATCGACCACTCCGGCACCTTTCCAGTGCGTTTTGCGGTTGCAAATGTACGAATTTATTTTTTAATTCCAACTTTTTTAAGCAATATTTTGCACTTTTTTTGTGTTGTTCACGATTTTAGAATGGTTTTAATGAATATAAGTGTTATATTTGCATATACTAAACACGGCAAAGGGCGCGTTTAATATAAAAATAAGTATCACTATGAGAAGATATATGGCAACTATAGCGGTTTTGGCGCAAGCGATGATAATGACATCGTGCGCATCCGCTTGGCAGAGTTCCGCCTATTCGGACGATCTCTACGCTGTACACAATAAGATTGCTATCGCCGAGAGGCAGAAGGCTGAAGCAGAACTTGCCAAAGCTCAATACGAAGCGCAACAGGCACAGTACGAGGCTACTTTGGCCAAAATTAAGGCCGAGGCTGCAAAGAAAGGTGTTACCGTGTCGGACGATAGTGCCTTCAACGGCTACAACGCAGTACTTGCGGACTCGTACGAGAGTGCCTACGCACGTCGTCTCTATGGTTTTTCGTCGCCAACCTACCGTATGCCGTCGTCATACTATTCGCTTCGCTACTCCGATGCGTTCCACTACGCCTCGGCATACGACCCTGCCTTCTACAACATTATGATATCGGGCGATATGGTTTGGGTGGAGCCAAAGTATATAACCTCGATGTTCGGAAGTTGGGGGGCAATGGCAGTACCTACATACGGTTGGTACTACGGTTGGAACGACCCATTCTACTATTGGAACAGACCATATTACTACGATTGGCGATGGAACAGCTATTACGGTTGGAACTATCCATACTATTGGGGGTGGGGATATCCATACCCACACTATCCACATCGTCCGCCATACCACCGCCCACCTCATCACCGTCCTCCATATGTTGGCTCGGGTAGTGTAGGCAGCACAGGCATCCACCACAATCGTCCCGGACAGATTGTAGGCCGTAACCCCGGAGCCTCGAAACCTGCGGATAGAGGCGGTAGCGTGCGACCTTCGCAGCCCGCGAAACCGGCAACAGGGCGCGGTACTCAACCTGCATATCGTGGAGGTAGCTCATCGTCGAACCAATACAACAGCGGCAGTTCATCCTATCGCGGCACAAACAACTCATCGAATAATAGTTCGTCGTATGGACGCACCTACAAGAGCACTCCGAACAATTCATCCCTCGGTGGAGGAGTGTCGTACAATAGAGGTTCGTCATATGGCGGTGGAGGAAACTCGCGTGGCAGATAATTTTAGTATCTAAAATCGGAAATTATGAAAAGACTAATTTCGACATTAGCAATAGTGGTTGCATCGGTCGCAGTAGTTAAGGCCCAAAATAGCTCGGGAATACTCCTCAATAGGGATATAATTCCCGCATCCTCCTTTCACTCGCTTTCGCAGCGAGAGTCGGCTGGTACTGCCCGTTCAATGGGTATGGGTGGAGCTTTCACATCGTTAGGTGGCGATATGGCCTCATTCGGCTACAACCCTGCGGGATTTGGAATGTATCAGCGCAACGAAATCTCCGTTACGCTCGGTTTGGGCATCACAAATGCCAAGAACTACAACGCCTTCAACACCTCGGGTAATCGTAGTATTCGTCCGTCAATCAACAACGTGGGTGCATCCTTCAAAGTTTATGAGAGTTCGGAAAAACTTACAGCCATAAATTTCGCCTTAGGATATAATAAGGTGGCAGATTACAACTTCGATATGGGGTATGTAGGTCCTACGACAATATCATCACTTGCCGATGCATTCTCCGACATTGCAAATGGCGGCCAGCTGAGTATCAATTCGAGTAACAAAATTACCGATCAGAATGGCTACTCAGACTACGATATGAACCCATACTACTGGGGGAGCGCAATGGCATATAAGGCAGGACTTATAAATATGGGCTCGAACGGATGGTATCCCGACGAGATTGGTCCGGGTGCGCAGATGCAGCAATACACAAGCCTTTCGAGCAGAGGTTCGGCAGGTGAGTTTTCGTTCGCTTTCGGCTTCAATATCAACAATATAGTATATCTTGGAGCCTCGCTCGACATTCAGAGTATTTCGCGCAAGCAGTCGATAATTTACAACGAATATATCAACTATGCCGAGGGTGGTCGTCCCGATGCAGCGACATATCCATATCAGTTGCAGGATTTTGAGTTTGGACAATCGATGATTGTTAGTGGCTCGGGAGTTGGCGCTAAGTTCGGTGTGATTGTGCGCCCCATAGAGTCGTTGCGAATAGGCTTTGCAGTGCATACTCCGACATACTATTCTATGGCATATCGCTACACGGCAGCTCTCTCCTCGACAGCCTTAAGCGCAGGCGACAATCCCTACGATTGGGAGGTGATAAATGGCAATGTATATGCCAATGAGAGCACACCTGTACTCCAGGACGGAGGCGAGTATCGTTGGCGTTTCACCACACCTACACGACTCTTGGCCGGTATCTCATATGCCATTGGGCAATATGCGGTTATCTCGGTTGATTATCAATACGATGCCTATCGTGCGTTGAAGTTAAACTATACACCTACCGATACGGGCTACACAAGCGAGACCTTCCGCGATAACCTACAGAATACCCACACTCTCCGTGGCGGTATCGAGGCAAAGCCGTTGCCATGGCTCTCACTGCGTGCGGGAGGAGGTTTTAGGACGAAAGTTTTGAACGACAACTACGATTTTGTTCTCTTTTCGGAGCCTATTGCCAACAAGATATGGTACGCCTCGGCCGGATTGGGATTCCGTGTGAGCAAAGTCACCTCGATAGATTTGGCTTATCAGTATCGCAACACGCGCTATTCGGATTATTACTCGTTCTACACTAAACTTGGCAACACACCGAATGCAAGTCCCCTCTACGGTTTGGATTTAATAAACCACAACATCGCCCTTACCTTCGCGTTCCGATTCTAAAAGGCAATGCACACAAAACAAGAGATAGCCACTTTTTACAGGTGACTATCTCCTTTTATCGACAACTCCGACTACTTAACCGCTACGGCGTCGATTTCCACTTTTGCTCCCATTGGGAGAGCTGCAACTTCGTAGCACATACGTGCCGGCTTCTCGCCTTCGAAATAGTCGGCATAAACGCCATTCATCGCAGCAAAATCCTTGATATCATCGAGTAACACGGTAGTCTTAACGACATCCGAATAGTCCATTCCGGCCTCTCGAAGGATTGCTCCGAGGTTGTTGAGCGACTGGCGAGTCTGCTCCTCGATTGTCTCCGGCATAGTACCTGTGGCAGGATTTATTGGGAGCTGTCCCGAAACGTATAGCGTAGCCTCCGCCTCCACAGCCTTGCGAGCCTGCGAGTATGGGCCGACAGCCTTTGGCGCATTCTGCGCCGCAATAGTAATAACCTTTGTCATAATTGTTTGGTATTTTAATTTTACAAATTACAAGTTTCTCTTTTGTAGGTACTCTCCAACTATCAGAGCAGCATCATAGACATACTCGGCACAAGGGCGTTTTTTATAGTACTCTGCTGTACGTGCCGATGGGGTAGGCTCATCCTTCGGGCGATCAATTCCGAGCAGAGTTCGGCATACGATTGCGCCATTGCGCTGACGGAACGCCTCGGCAAACTCCTGCACCAGAGCATAATTTTGTTTTTTTGCCATAGCATTGTCTGCTGTGGGGCAAGGCGAGATAAAACTTGCCATAAAAGCCATTCCACTCACTGCTCCACACACCTCGCGCAATCGCCCCATACCACCACCGAACGAAGCGGTAATGGTTGCAACTGTACGCTCGTCGAGCTCTGCAACATCGGCATAAGCAAGTGCTACCGATTGGGCACAGTTGTAGCCCTCGTTGAAGTAGGCTTTGGCACGTAGAGCACGCTCCTCGGCATTTATAACTTTGGTCTCCATATCAACAAACGATATATTTTCGGTAAAGATAGCGATTTTTCGGAAAGAAAATTTCAAAAACGGCAAGAAAAAACTAAATTTGTCGGTATAAAATTGAGATTATGGATATTTCTCGCAACAAACAAGGCTTGGATTACGGCTCACTGATGAGCCGTCGAATCCGCCGCATACTACTGGTTTGCAATAGTTATGACAGCTACGCTCTTGAGGAGGATGGCCGAATCGATGCACGCATCCAACAGGAGTATATCGAACTCAACCTGAGTAATCCTCCAGCAATTTCGCGCGTAGAGACCCCGACCGAGGCTCTCGAATTGGTAAGTTCGGGTGAGCAGTTTGACCTTGTGATGACAATGTACAACGTCGGAAATCGCGACGTATTTACATTCGCCGAGCAGATGAAGGAGTTACAGCCGGCTACTCCTATTGTTCTGCTAACCAACTCCACCAAGGAGATTCATCGTCGCATCAGCGAGAATCGCACAACGGCCATCGACCATATCTTTTGCTGGAACAACTCCACCGACCTGATTATCGCTATCATAAAGCTGTTGGAGGATTCGATGAATGCCGAACACGATATTTTGGAGGTGGGAGTACAAGCCATTATGCTTGTCGAGGACTCCATTCGTTACTATTCGACATACCTTCCTGCACTCTACAAGTTGGTATTGCAACAGAACAACGCTTCGATTCGGGATGCCTTGAACGAGAATCAACAGATTATGCGTAAGCGCGCCCGTCCTAAAATTTTGATGGCCACCAACTACGACGATGCGGTAGCGTTGTATGCAAAGTACAAACAGAATATGCTTGGCGTAATCTCGGACATCGGATTTGTACTACACAAAAACGATGACCCAAATTCGGAAAAGCTCGATGCGGGAGTTGATTTGTGTAACCTCATCCGCGAGGACAACCCCGAAATGCCCTTCTTGATGCAGTCATCACAGGCCTCAATGCGAGCAGTAGCAGAGGAGTTGGGAGTTGGATTCATTGTGAAAAACTCGAAAACCCTGCTCCATGAGTTGAACGACTATATCGGTCGGGCATGCGCCTTCGGAGACTTTGTACTTACCGACCCCGACACACACGAGGAGTTGGCCCGAGCCCACGACCTATACGGCTTGGAGAGGCTCCTCCACACCATTTCGGATGACATTTTGCGCCGGATGGCCCATACTACAAGCCTCTCGAAGTGGCTCTTTGCGCGAGGTATATTCACACTTGGGCACTCCTTCCGCGCACTAACTCCAAAGGAGTTCGACGATGATATAAAGGCAGTACGCCAATTCTTGACCGACAGCATCCGCGACTACCGCATCAGACAGGGTTTGGGTGTGGTGGCACGATTCTCGGCCGAAACATACAACGATGCAATCTGGTTCTCGAAGTTGGGCAACGGCTCACTCGGCGGCAAGGCCAGAGGACTCGCCTTTATGAACCACATCTTGCAGAAATATGACCTCTACAATCGTTGGGAAGGCGTTCGTGTGCTTGTTCCGCGAACCCTTGTTATCACCACCGAATATTTCGACCGCTTCATTATCGAAAATGGTCTGCAATATGTCATAAACGCCGATGTTTCGGATGCTGAAATCCTCTCGGAGTTTGTTGCCTCGGTACTTCCGCAAGAGCTTACAGAGGCCCTGCGTGCATTTATCCGCAATGTGCGCAAGCCATTGGCCATTCGCTCCTCATCAAAATTGGAGGACTCTTATTATCAGCCATTTGCAGGAATCTACTCGACCTATATGATTCCGCACACCGAGAACGAAGACCAAGAGCTGCGCTTGCTGTCAAAAGCGATTAAGAGCGTCTATGCCTCGGTATATTTCGCATCGTCGCGAGCATATATCACCGCCACAGCCAATGTAATCTCGGAGGAGAAGATGGCAATCGTCATCGAGGAGGTATGTGGTTCGGAGGATAAAGGGTATTTCTTCCCGACACTCTCGGGTGTTGCACGCTCACTCAACTACTATCCTATCGGCTACGAAAAGGCCGAGGATGGCATAGCAAAGGTCGCCTTCGGATTGGGCAAGGCGGTAGTTGATGGCGAGCAGGTACTGCGCTTTTCGCCAAAGTATCCGCAGAACATTTTGCAGACATCGGATCCTGCGCTGGCGATGCGCGATACACAACAAGTTATGTATGCCCTCAACCTGCAACCCGACAAGTTTAAGACCTCGTTGGATGATGCCATAAACCTCGAGAAGATAAAAATTGCAGACTGCGCACAATTCCGCAATATCAAGCACGTAGCCTCCACATGGGATATGCAAAATATGCGATTGAGCGACTCATCGCTTATCGAAGGCATCAAGGTTGTAACATTCGCCAACATACTTAAATATGGCTCATTTCCATTGGCAGAGATATTGGTCGAACTGCTCGAGATTGCCGAACGCGAGATGAAATGCTGCGTAGAGATTGAATTTGCCGCAAATCTCGATAGGGGAGACCGATTCAATATATTTAATGTTTTACAGGTACGACCTATAGCCGAGGGTGCTACGGGCTCAAAGATTGATTGGTCACAAATTGAGACATCCGATGCCTTGATATACTCCGAAAGTGCGCTTGGTACAGGTGCAGTAAATAATGTTTTCGACATTGTCTATCTTCGCCATGAGAGCTTCGACCCCTCAAAGACCGAGAAGATTGCCGAGGAGATTACCCGCCTCAACAACCGTATGCGAGAGGAGAAACGAGGCTATGTTCTTATCGGCTTCGGCCGTTGGGGTTCGAGTAATCCTTGGCTGGGAGTGCCCGTCAAGTGGAGTGACATATCCGAAGCAAAAGTTATTGTCGAATGTGGCCTCGACAATTTCCGCATCGAGCCAAGTCAGGGCACACACTTCTTCCAAAATCTAACCTCGTTTGGCGTGGGATACATAACCGTAAATCCATATATCAACGATGGCACGCTCGACTTTGCAAGGCTGGATACAATGCCTTCGACCTACGAGAGTGAGTTAATTCGTGCGGTACGCTTCGACAATCCGCTACATATCTGCATTGACGGAGTTGGCAACAAGGCCATCATAAAGTAATACAAAGATAGGCGGCTACCAAACCCGGGTAGCCGCCTATCTTTTTGTATCGCAGTCGCCTATCTCAAGGCTGCGAGTTGCGCCTCAATAGCGGCAATCTTAGCCTCTGCATCGCGCTTCTTATTCTGCTCGTTAGCAACCACTTGTGCAGGAGCCGACGAAACAAATCGCTCATTCGACAACTTCTTCATTACCGTTGCAAGGAAACCTTGCTGATATGCGAGGTCTTTCTCCAACTTGGCTATCTCGGCCTCCTTGTCGATATTGTCGCCCATAGGGACAAAATACTGCGTAGTCTTAACGATAAAGGCAGCGTCCATAGGATTCTTCTCCTCAACAAACGAAATCGCCGAGAGGTTTGCCATCTTTGCAATAACTGCCTCGTACTCGGCAGGGTAGTTCTCGTCGCGAACAACCTTCAACTCGAGAGCCTCCTTCTGTGGAAGATTCTTCTGTTTGCGGATATTACGCACGGCCGAAACAACCTCCTGCGCCAATACAAAGCGTGCCAATGCCGCCTCATCGGCCTTCTCGGCCTTTGGCATTGAAGCTACACAGATCGATTCACCCTCCTTGCGCTCTGCCAAATCCTGCCAAATCTCCTCGGTCACAAACGGCATAAACGGATGGAGGAGAAGCATCAACTTCTCGAACATCTGCTTTGTCGCAGCCATTGTCTCAACATCGCAAGGTGAGCCGTATGCAGGCTTAATCATCTCCAAATACCAACCACTGAAGTCGTCCCAGAACAACTTGTAGGCCACCATCAACGCCTCTGAGATACGGTAGTTCGAGAAGTTCTCCTCAATCTCGGTCAATGCGGCATTGAAGCGATTTGTAAACCAAGCTACAGCCTGCTTTGAACACTCACTCTGAGCCAACGACTCATCCACCTGCCAACCATTGATTAGGCGGTAAGCGTTCCAAATCTTATTACCGAAGTTACGACCCTGCTCACAGAGAGCATTGTCGAACATCAAGTCGTTGCCTGCTGACGAACAGAGCATCATCGCCACGCGCACTCCATCCGCACCATACTCTGCAATCAAATCGAGTGGGTCCGGCGAATTGCCCAACTGCTTCGACATCTTTCGGCCAATCTTATCGCGAACAATACCTGTGAAATAGACATTTCCGAACGGTTTCTCGCCACGATACTCATAGCCGGCCATAATCATACGTGCCACCCAGAAGAAGATGATATCCGGACCTGTTACAAGGTCGTTGGTAGGGTAGTAGTACTTAATCTGCTCGTTGTCAGGGTTGCGGATTCCGTCAAATACCGAAATCGGCCACAACCACGACGAGAACCATGTATCGAGTACATCGTCATCCTGACGCAAATCGCTAAGAGTAAGCGAAGCATCGCCCGTTTTCTCCTGTGCCAAAGCCAAAGCCTTCTCGGCACTCTCGGCAACTACATAGCCACCCTTTGGCAAGTAATAGGCAGGGATACGCTGTCCCCACCACAACTGACGCGAGATACACCAATCTTTGATATTCTCCATCCAATGGCGGTAGGTATTCTTATACTTCTCGGGTACAAAGCGAATGATATCCTCCAAGACAGCCTTCGTTGCAGGTTCGGCAATCTCCTTCATCGACATAAACCACTGCATCGACAACTTTGGCTCGATAGCCACGCCTGTACGCTCCGGGTAACCAACATTATTGGTGTAGGCCTCTATCTTCTCGAGCAAATCGGCATCGGCCAAATCCTTCTCAATCTGCTTGCGGCACTCGAAACGATCAACGCCAACATACATACCTACCTTATCGTTGATAGTTCCGTCGTCATTGAAGATATCTATTGTCTCGAGCGAATACTTCTCGCCAAGCATATAATCGTTCACATCGTGTGCAGGGGTAACCTTCAAGGCTCCTGTTCCGAACTCTATATCTACATACTCATCGCGAATAATCGGAATAGAGCGACCTACGAGTGGTACAATCACACGCGCACCCTCCGGAACATCCGCATAGCGTGGATCGTTCGGATTGAGGCAGACAGCAGTATCGCCCAAGATTGTCTCGGGACGGGTTGTGGCAACGATAATATTGCGGTCGGTACCCTCCAACTTGTAGCGCAGATAGTAAAGCTTACCCTGCGACTCCTTGTATATTACCTCCTCATCCGAAAGGGCGGTCTTTGCCGATGGGTCCCAATGCACCATACGCACTCCGCGATAGATTTTACCCTTACGATAGAGGTCGCAGAATACCGAAATCACGCTCTCGGTACGCTCGGGGTCCATTGTAAAGCAGGTTCTATCCCAATCGCACGAAGCACCGAGCTTGCGAAGCTGCTTCAGAATGATGCCTCCGTGCTTCTCCTTCCACTCCCAAGCGTGGGCAAGGAACTCTTCGCGAGTAAGGGTAGCCTTATCGATACCCTCAGCCTTCAACTTTGCCACAACCTTTGCCTCGGTAGCAATCGAAGCGTGGTCGGTACCTGGCACCCAGCAGGCGTTCTTGCCGAGCATACGCGCACGACGCACCAATACATCCTGCAACGTATTGTTGAGCATATGGCCCATATGCAACATTCCTGTTACGTTTGGTGGCGGAATAACGATAGTGTAAGGCTCGCGAGCATCGGGCTCCGAGTGGAAGAGATTCTTTTCAATCCAGTAGTCGTACCACTTCGACTCTATTTCTTGTGGTAAATACTTATCTGCAATTGCCATTTTCTGTATATATTTTGTTATCTTTTTATTCTAATCGGCAAAAGTAGCAAACTTTTCGCAAACAAACAACTCTTTGCGTAGCAAAACCAAAAAAGGGTGCAAAAAGAGGTGAACTTTTTCCGCAAAAGACAAAAAAGCTATGGCCGCCATTTTTATTGTGGCGGCCATATCTCTAACTCGCAAAAAAAGTGGCTACATCGTGCAGTAGTCCATCCACACCGTCGAAAAACGGATTGGTTTTCCGTTGCAGGTTACACTTTTTAATCGTGAACAGCTTGCAAAAACATTAGTCTCTATTGAAGTTGCTTTATTTAGAAGTTTAACAGAGGTAAGTCCGCCACATTCAGCAAATGCTTCAATATTGATAATCTTAACACTACGCGGGATTGTTACAGTTGCCAACGCATCGCAATCAAAAAATGCCGAAGCACCAATCTCAACAACGCCTTCAGGGATTGTGATACTTGTCATCCATCTGCAACCTCCAAATGCACTATCATGTATGAATCGCGTATCAGGCTTGATGTGATAGCTCGATTTATACTTATCTACCACCTCAACCAAAACATCACCGGCATATCTAATACCCTCTATCACAGGCAGCGAACTACATCCTACGAATGCAGCGGAACCAACCACCTTTACACCCTTCGGGATATTGATATCGGTCAGCGATGCGCAACCATAAAATGCACTCGGGCAAATCTCCGTAACGCTATCCGGAATGACAACACTCGCCAATGACGAACAATTATAGAAAGCCGCCATACCGATTGAAACCACTCCGTCAGGAATAGCGATACTTTTCAGCGAAGAACAGGCATGGAATACAGAGTCTGATATCTGTTTAACACCTTTCGGTATATTGACATCTACGAGCGAGGTACAATTCATGAATGACAAATATCCGATTGAAGTAACACTATTCGGAATAACCACACTCTTCAAAGAGGTGCAATTAGCAAATGATTGACGACCAATCTCTGTAACACCATTCGGAATTGTAATGCTTGTCAATGTGGTGCATCCGATGAATAACTCGGCAAAACTTGGCAGGTCCGAGCCGAAAACATAGACACCGCGACCCTCGCTAAATAGGTGTAGGGCATCTTGAAACTCCATGTCCAATTTGCGGCCACTGTTTGTTGTGTAGAACATTGCTTTATCCGAGAGATCAACAGCCTTACCCGATTGATCCACAAATCTCCACTCCGTATCGCAGAATGTATATACTCCGTTTCCGACATTATACAGCGGAGTGGTCAGCTCTTTTCCTCTGGCATCTGTCAAAATCAGTTTATCGCCTAATTTAAGCAAGTAACCACCATATTCACAGGTACGTATCTCGTTATATTTTACGGGGAGAATAATCTTGCCCTCGGTATCCGACAATCCTACAAAATCATTCTGCTTCAACAAATATCCATGCTCCCAAACACCTATCTCGTCATATGTAGCCGACAAAATCTCCTTACCGCTATTGTCGGCCAAGCCCACCATATTGCCGCATCTCAATAGGTAACCACCTTGTGGCCAAACACTTATATCGTCATATTTTGCAGACAGGAGAACCTTTCCTTCAGCACTTGCCAAACCATTTTTACCATTTGCCTTCAGCAGGTAGCCTCCCTGCGGCCAGATGGTAATATTGTCGTACATCACCGACAATATCTCGACACCTCGGCCATTTGCCAAGCCACACTTTCCACCCGCTTTCAGCAGGTAGCCTCCTTGTGACCACACATTTATCTCGTCATATTTCACGGGGAGGAGTTGTGTGCCATTGGCACTTGCCAAACCGCATTTGCCACCTATCTTCAACAGAAAACCTCCTTGAGGCCAAGTCGCTATTTCGTTATATTTCACCGGCAAAATCTCCCTGCCATCGAAACCGACCATACCATACAGTTTGTCGTGATTCTCCAGAAGATACCCGCTTTGCTCCCAAACACTTATATTGTTGTACTTTACAGGTACAACCCGAGTAAGTGAGGATAAATCCAGCAGACCGCAGGTTTTACCTTGCCATATGCGGAAATGAGTTTGGTGAAGGGCCTCTAACTCAACATTGGAATACAGGGTGGTTTCTATAACCTTCCCGTCGGCACCAATGATGCACCACACACCCTTTTTGCAAACAAGTGCGTGATTGTTTACAAATTGACCGGCCTTCTCGAACTGCGGCTTGATAACAAAGCCCTCTTTACCATTTTTCTTTGTCCCCCAATAGCCATACACCTCTTTTTTATCGTGTTTTTTGAGTGTAAGACTCTGCGCCGAGAGCAACATAGGCACAAGGAGTGAGAGCAGTACAATAAATCTCTTCATATTTTTTTGATTATTCGGTTGGCAAATTTAGGAAAAAATAACTGTAAGTTTCGATAAATTCGATGAAATTGTCAAGTTACACCAAATTTTCCACACAATAGCCTCGGCAAAATTGCGTTATATTGAATAAAAATTGTACCTTTGTAGAGGTAAAGAACAAACAAAACATAAAAAATTGAGATTATGAAGAAGTTAGTATTGATGTTGGCCCTTATTATCGCCACACTACCTACAGCCTTTGCAACAACTCCGGCAGAGAACAGTCCTGTACTCAAAGTAACAAACAGCAATTTCGAGCAGCTTGCCTCAACAAACAAATTACTCGTAATTGACTTTTGGGCTCCGTGGTGCGGACCTTGCCGTGCGCTCACTCCAATTATCGAGGAGCTTGCAAAAGAGTATGCCGGAAAAGTAGCTATCGGCAAGTGCAATGTCGATGAGAACCGCGAACTCACCGGCCGTTTCGGAGTACAAGGCATCCCCGCAATTTTTCTCCTCAAGAATGGTAAAATTGTAGATCAGCAAGTTGGCTACTGCCAAAAAGAGATTCTCAAAGCAAAAATCGAAAAATTGAGAAAATAGTTATCACGAAGGCGAGGCCTTCTCTGATAGAATCGTGGCAGGTTAGGAAAAAATTGATATTTTTCCTATATTTGCCACGATTTTTAGATATACTGAGGTGCTATGCGACTATCCGAACTTAAAACAGGAGAATCTGCAACTGTGGTCAAAGTAGTTGGTCACGGTGGTTTTCGCCGTCGTATAGTAGAACTCGGATTCGTAAGAGGAGCAAAGGTCGATGTTGTTCTCAATGCACCACTCAAGGACCCCATCGAATACCACCTTATGGGGTACAACATATCGCTGCGCCGCGCCGATGCCGAGATGATTGTTGTCGTGACCGACAAGGAGGCGGCAGCGATGCAGTACGAACGAGTAGGCTCATCTTCCGACAGCGAGCATATCGAATCGGTTATCAACAAGCGCAAAAAGCATATCAACATAGCCCTTGTAGGCAATCCTAATAGTGGCAAAACATCTCTCTACAACCACATTACGGGCGAACACGAACACGTCGGCAACTATAGCGGTGTTACGGTTGATGCCAAGAGCACACGTTGCAACTACAAAGGCTACGAATTCCACATTACAGACCTACCGGGGACCTACGCTCTCTCGGCCTACTCGCCCGAAGAGCTATATGTTCGTCGTCACTTGGCCACACATACCCCGGACGTTGTATTAAATGTCGTCTGCTCATCCAATCTCGAACGCAACCTTTACCTCACAACCGAACTTATCGATATGAGTCAGCGAATGGTTGTGGCTCTAAGTATGTACGATGAACTACAACGCAACAACGCCTCGCTCGACCACGAACTGCTTGGTAAGATGCTGGGAGTGCCGATGATTCCTGTCGAGGGACACAGCGGTAAAGGAGTAGAGGAGTTGCTTGACACCATCATTGCTGTCTATGAAAACCGAGACGAGAGGGTACGACACATTCATATTAACCAGGGTATTGTCGAGGAGAGTGTAATAACCCTACACAAAGATATGAAGGCCCACCGCGAGGATCTGCCTAAGTGCTTTCCACCTCGCTACTTTGCAATGAAGATGCTCGAAGGGGATTCCGACATACAACTTATGCTAAAGAGACACAGCAAACGATATGTCGAGTGGTTGGCCATCTGCAATAAAGAGCGTCAGCACCTCAAAAACGACCTCGGCGCAGACGAGGATATCCAAACCACAATGGCAAACCAAAAATATGGTTTCATCAAGGGAGCACTGCGAGAGACATACCGAGAGGGACAAGACAAGCTCGGCAATATTACCAATGCCATAGACCTGGTCGTTACACATCGAATCCTATCGTATCCGATATTCATACTTTTGATGTGGTTTATGTTCTACTGCACATTCCGCCTCGGAGCCTATCCGCAGGGGTGGATTGAGCAGGGAGTGGCCTACATTGGCAACCTTTTCGAGAGTTGGCTGCCTGACGGAATATTGAAAGATATGATTTGCGACGGCATAATAGGTGGAGTGGGTAGTGTTATTGTCTTTCTGCCCAACATCATGATTCTCTACCTCTTTATCTCGTTTATGGAGGATTCGGGCTACCTGGCTCGTGCAGCCTTCATTATGGACAAACTTATGCACAAAGTCGGCCTTCACGGAAAATCCTTCATTCCACTTGTTATGGGATTTGGTTGCAATGTCCCTGCGGTGATGTCCACGCGCATTATCGAGAGTCGCAGTAGCCGACTCATCACAACATTTATCATTCCGTTTATGTCGTGCAGTGCGCGACTACCAATATATATAGTGCTTATCGGAACGCTCTTCGCATCGCACTCAACAAGCGTGATGCTCGGACTCTATCTATTCGGAATCATTGTCGCCCTCCTCACATCCTTATTGATGCGCAAGTTTATGTTCAAGGAGGAAGAGACCCCATTTGTTATGGAGTTACCACCATATCGCATACCGACACTCAAGGCCACAATGTCGCACATGTGGGCACGATGTCGGCACTACCTGCGCAAGATGGGAGGAATGATTCTCATAGCCTCGGTGATAATATGGTTCCTCGGCTACTTCCCTCGACAGCAGGAGGGAGAGAGCAGGGCCCAGCACTACGAAAATTCGTACATCGGCCGCATCGGACACATCTGCGAACCTATATTCGAGCCACTCGGTCTGAATTGGAAGGCAAGTGTATCACTACTCTCGGGTGTGGCAGCCAAGGAGATTATGGTCAGCACGCTTGGAGTTCTTTACTCTGAAGATAACGGGGTTATCTCAAACACAAAGAGCAAAGTGGAGGTGAATACCTCACAGTTGCAAAGCAGGTTGGCAGATAGTGGAGATTTTTCGATTCCATCAGCTTTGGCACTCTTGGTTTTCACACTGTTGTACCTGCCGTGCATTGCAACTATTGCAGCCATAGGCTCGGAGAGTGGCTGGAAGTGGGCCGTAGCCTCAGCACTATACAGCACGGTCATTGCATGGGTCTGCGCCTTTGCAATATACAATATTGCACAACTATTTATGTGATAGGGTATGGCGTGGCACGAGATATTGGCATGGGCGATAATTGTTGCAGCATTTGCAGTTGCGGCAAAGTGGTGTATAACGCGACTTTTCTGCCCTAAATCGAGATGCGAAGGGTGCGATAAAGATTGTAAATTTAGAAGACAATAACTAAACTTAAAGATAAAAAATGAGAAGATTTCTATTTATTGTTCTTGCGCTGAGTGTTGCTTCGGTAGCATTTGCGCAAAGCGCGCGCGAGGAGATTGATGCACATCCGCACCTCGCAATCTCCACGCAATCGGTCTATGCAGGACACTACTATTTTCGTCCGATAGCTGAAGCTCCAAAGGGCTACAAGCCATTCTACATCTCACACTATGGCCGTCACGGTTCGCGTCACGAATCGAACGCCAAGTATGGCAATGAGTTGGTTCGTATATGCGAAATTGCCGACTCGCTCAACCTTCTCACCCCAAAGGGTAAGGAGCTGAAGGCAATCGCCTACAAGATTCACGATGCCCACGAAGGCCGTATTGGAGAGCTTACCCGCTACGGAGTGGAGCAGCACAAGGGCATTGCTCGTCGTATGTATGAGCGTTTCAAGCCTGTATTCGGCAAAGGCGCCATCATCGATTCGCGCTCCTCGGACTTCACTCGTTGCATTATGAGTATGGCAGCTTTCAACGAGTCTCTCAAGGAGTGCCAGCCGCTGCTCGAAACTCGAATGGATGCAGCGGACGAGCATAAGAATATTGTTCGCCCTCCTTTGGCCCACATCAAGGATCCTCGCTACACCAAAAAACCTATCTCAAGCAAGGATGAGTGGTGGTTGCGACTTGTTGAGTGGGGTGCAAAACAAGACCTCTCGCACGCGCTTAATATGCTCTTTACAAATACCGACCTTCTGCTCAAGCACCTCGATAAGAGCAAGATTGTATTGGCAACAGACATCTACAAGCGTCTCGCCTTTATGCAGAACCTCGGCTACAACGACCGCACATTCATCGACTCGGTATTTAGTCCGGACGAGCGTTACACTATCTACCTCTACGAGAACTACCGTTGGTACTGCCGATATGTGAGCACCAAGGTCGAAGGTGGCGACACTCGTTTTGCTCCGATGGCTTATCTGATAAACGACATTATCTACTATGCCGACCGAGCAATCGAGGGCAAGAATAGCGCAGTTGCGAACTTCCGCTTTGGCCACGACTACTACCTCCTCGGACTCCTTGCAACAATCAAGCTGAACGAGTATTCGGGCGATATGGATATTTCCGACATTGAGAAGTTGGGAGCAGAGCATCCTGCATTCCGCGTGGTAACAATGGGCTCAAGTATTCAATTTGTTCTCTATCGTAGCAAGAAGAACCCTGACGTGTTGGTTCGTATTCTCGAGAACGAGAACGATGTAACACTCCCGATTAAGAGTGTCGAAGGACCTTTTTACAAGTGGGAGGATGTTCGCACCTATCTTCAGAACCGCATAAAATCGTTCGAGAAATAGTTTCGGTCCAAGTGTGCAAACAATAAAAAAAGCCTCCCGTCGGAGGCTTTTTTTTGCGAGAGAGTTATACTTGATGCCGATGGTTTTTGTGAAAGGATGAATAAGTGGATAAAATCGGTTTAACTCGTCTCTAGGAATTTAATACACACATTTTTTTATTTCCGTGAACAAATATACGGCAAACATTTATTGAAAAAAAATAATTTCAACGAACTCCGCGAATAAATCAACAAATCGCCCATCGAGTATTCTCAATGGGCGATTTTGAAGAGATTTTATACCATTTTAGACTTTATTCAGGGCATCAAAACCTTTGCCATAAACACCCATTACCGAGCCTATCGTGATGAAGGCATCGGGATCAACTGCACGCACAACCTTTAGTACCATCGCAAGGTCGCGCTTACGGCATACGCACATCACAATCTTGGAGTTGTCCTTGGAGTACCAACCCATCGCATCGATAATCGTTGCTCCTCGCTTGGCCTCGTTATTGATTGCATCGGCCATAGCTTTATAATCCTTGCAGACAATAAATATCTGATTCGACTGTTGATTACCCGAAAGAATCATATCTACCGTATAGCTGAATACAGCGACCATCACAAAACCGTAAATCACACCATCGATACCGACCTCAGGAATAAAGAGTGCCGAGGAGATAATAAGTCCATCAGTGTAGCGGATAAACTTACCGTAAGAGATTGTGTGGAACTTATTTACAATCATCACTACGATATCCGAACCTCCGGTTGAACCGCCCTGCTGAAAACACATTGCCACGCCGACACCCGAGCAAATTCCGCCGAGGATTGCCGAGAGCAATCGATTATCAAGATTGAACAAATCGACAATAGTGCCGTTGGCAAGCGTCAAACCATCTCGCGCAACGATATACTCAGCAATCCACCCCGTAGGTACGGTAAACCACTCCTGCAAAAAGTGCATCACAACAGACATCGAAACGACACAATAGATTGTCTTAATACCAAAATTCCAACCCACCACGAATCCGGCAATTATCAGGAGTACTGCATTGATAATAAGCACCATCGTACCGATTGAGATTGCTCCGCCCGTAAGGTGGTAAATAAGCAGAGAGAGACCCGTAGCGCCTCCACCCGCAGCATTCGCCGGCAGGATACAGCAAATCCATCCGAACGAATAGAGCGACATACCAAGCGTCATCAACAGATACTCCTTGATGGTGGTAAGCGCGCTTGCTTTATTCAAAGATATGCCCATAAATATAAATTGAGTTATCAGGTCGCAAAATTATAAAAAATTTGTTATCGTTGCTCCTTATTAAGGAAAAATAGGTCACTTTAACTACAGATTTAATCGAAATACCGAAGTGTTATACTCCTCGAAGCCACATTTAGAGTACAAAGCGTGTGCCGCCTTGCGCGACGGATTCGAGGTGAGATATACGCGCACCGCACCAGCCTCCTTGGCTCTCTGTATGGCCTGCGAGACAAGGGCGCGACCTACACCGCAACCCCTGTAGGCCTCGTCCGTAACCACATCCTCAATCCACGCTTTACGTCCCGTAGGAATATCGACCAACACAAGTGTCAGCATACCTACTATCACGCCCTCCATCTCTGCCACAAGAAGGTGAGTATTAGCACTTGATATAATTCTCCCGATATGCAGACTATCAGGAATTTGCGCCGTTGCAGATAGTTTTGGCAGAAGCCTCGTGATAGCCTCTACAACCTGCGGAGTGATTGTTTCGATTCTATAGATCTCCATTTTCAAGTCGTAATTTATGTTTTCGGCAGCAAAGATAGTTAAAATTTAATTTGCCTTTCGCCTAAAATTGCGTATATTTGCAGGGTAAAAATCAATGCTTTGAAAAAATGCTGAATATAGTTCTATTTGGAGCTCCGGGCTGCGGTAAGGGTACGCAGTCGGAACTTTTGGAGAAGCAGTTCTCGCTTCGTCACATCTCGACAGGAAACATTATTCGAGAACAGATTGCCGCAAAGACCGAACTTGGCTTGCAGATGCAGGCTTGCATCGAGCGAGGAGAGTTGGCTCCCGACAGCCTGGTTATCAATATGGTAGCCGACTATGTAGCGAATCACAAAGAGGGTAGAGGTGTCATCTTCGACGGTTTTCCTCGTACAACGGCCCAGGCAGAGGCCTTCGACGAAATCCTCGCACAGCACGGCCAAAAGGTATCGGTAATGATCAACATGGAGGTTCCGGAGGAGGAGCTCGTAAAGCGCATCTTGCTTCGCGGCAAGGACTCGGGGCGTGCCGATGACCAATCGGAGGAGATTATCCGCAACCGCATCGATGTATATAACGCGCAGACCGCTGTAGTAGCCGACTTCTATCGCGCTCAGGGTAAGTTCGAGAGTGTTCCGTCGCTGGGCACAATCGAGGAGGTTGCCGAGCGTATTGCAAAGGTTGTAGAGAAATACCTCTAAGTAGAAAAAAGTTGAAAGACAGTAGTTGTTAGCCCAAAGCTAATAACCGATAATCTATAGAATATGGCAAAAGGTAGAACCGAGATTTCCGAGTTGGGCGAATTTGCACTAATTGACCGCGTAACCGCCAAATTCGAGAAGAAGAACAAATCAACCATTTGTGGTGTGGGCGATGATGCCGCCGTAATCGAAGCGTCAAAGGATAAGGCTGTGGTAGTATCGACCGACTCGATGTTGGAAGGAATCGATTTCGACCTAACCTACTTCCCACCAAAGCACCTTGGCTACAAGGTTGTAACAAAGGGAATTAGCGACGTGGTTGCAATGAATGCTGTGCCCGAGCAGATAACCCTCGCCCTCGGAATCTCATCGAAAATATCGGTAGAATTTTTGGACGACTTCTATGCAGGAGTAGAGTTTGCCTGCAAGGAGGCGGGAGTCGATTTGGTCGGAGGCGACACCTCGGCATCAGTAACGGGATTCATCATCAACATAACTGCGATTGGTCGCGCCAAGAAGAGCGATATCACCTATCGCAGTGGTGCAAAGGAGCACGACCTAATCTGCATAACAGGCGACCTTGGCGCACCTTACATGGGTTTGCGCCTGTTGGAGCGTGAGCGTTACGCCTTGCAGGGCATCGACAACCCCGAACCACAATTCGAGGGGCACGAGTATCTCTTGGAGCGATATCTGAAGCCTCGTGCGCGATATGATATTATCGAGTCGTTACGCAAGGAGGGTATTGTTCCTACTTCAATGATAGACATCACGGACGGATTGGCTTCGGAGGTGTTACAAATTTGTAAATCCTCCAAGTGTGGTGCGCGCATCTATTTGGAGCGACTGCCTTTAGCGCAACAGACGACATCCCTCGCCGAGGAGATGAATATGGACCCCGTAATTGCCGCATTGAACGGAGGCGAGGATTACGAATTGCTCTTCACCATACCTCTCGAAAAGCGCGAGGAGATTATCAAACTTGGCTGCATCGACATCATAGGCCATATCACAGCCGAGGAGAAGGGTGCATACCTTGTTACCCCGGATGGTAGCGATATCACCTTGCGAGCGCAAGGCTTTACTCCTAAAAACTAACATTAAACCCAATAAACCTACTATGAAAAGAGTTATTTTATTTGCTTTGGCACTCCTCTTCAGCGTGGAGGTCTTCGCCACAAAGAACTACACACTCCTCTCGCCTAATGGTAAGTTGGAGGTTACTATCTCGGCCGAGCCAAAATTGTCCTACTCCGTAAAGTACAACGGCGAGGAGATTTTATCGCCTTCACAAATCGGTCTCAAATTCTACAATGGTGCAGTGACCGACAAGATTGCAGTAAAGCGTGTTAAAAAATCTACCTTAAACACCACAATCCCTACAAAGTTCTACTTCCGCGACGAGATTAAGGACCACTACAACGCGCTCCGCATCGACTTTGCAGCTCGCTATGCCGTAGAGTTCCGTGCCTACGACGAAGGCGTTGCCTACCGCTTTGTAACAAACTTTAAGCGCGACTTCATCCTTGAGAACGAGATTGCCGAGTTCGCCTTCGCAAAGGACTACAAAGGTTATTTTGCATACTCCAATCTCACCGGAACACGCAAGGACAACTATTTCACCTCGTTCGAGGGGGCTTACAATCACATCGAGCTATCGAAAATAGATGCTACAAGGGTGGCCTTCTCGCCGGCTATTGTCGAGGTCGATAAGTACAAGGTCTGTATTCTCGAGTCGGATGTTGAGCACTATCCCGGAATGTTCCTCTCCAATAGAAAGAGTGCAAAGGCCGTCTATGCAGAGTTTGCCCCTATGCCGGACAAGGTTGTGGAGGGCGGATACCGCAAATTGCAGGATATCGTGGAGACTCGCAAGCCATATATCGCCGAGTGCAAGGCCGTAACAAATACTCCGTGGCGTATCGTACTTGTAACCGACAATGCCAACACGCTACTCGACAACGATATGGTATATCGTCTTGCATCGCCATCGCGTATCGAGGATACATCATGGATTAAGCAGGGTAAGGTTGCCTGGGAGTGGTGGAACCATTGGGGACTGACCGGTGTTCCATTCAAGGCCGGCATCAACACCGAGACCTACAACTACTACACAGACTTTGCTGCCAAGTATGGCATCGAATACGTTATTCTCGACGAGGGCTGGGCAGAGCTCTATTTGAACGACTTGACAAAGGTTGTTCCTCAGATTGATTTGAAGGCCATTGTCGATCACGCAAACTCGAAGGGTGTAGGCATCATCCTTTGGGCCGGTTACAACGCAGTAAAGGGCAAAGAGGAGGAGGTTTGTCGCCACTTTGCCGAGATGGGAGTCAAGGGATTCAAGGTTGATTTCCTCGACCGAGATGATGCTCAGATAGTTGATTTCCAATACAAACTTGCCGAGATTGCAGCGAAATACAAACTCGTAATCGACTATCACGGATGCCCAAAACCTACGGGTATGAATCGTACTTGGCCAAATGTGCTCAACTTCGAGGCCGTACTCGGTTTGGAGTGTTCAAAGGGAAGACGCAGCCTACGCTTCAATGTTGTAGATTACGACTTGGAGATTCCATACTTGCGAATGGTGGCAGGTCCTATGGACTACACCCAGGGTGCAATGCGCAACGTATCAAAGAAGAACTACTATCCTTGTAGCCGCAGACCAATGAGCCAGGGTACTCGTTGCCGCCAGATGGCAATGTATGCAATATACTTTTCGCCATTCTCGATGTTGTGCGACTCGCCAATACTCTACGAGCGTGAGGCCGAGTGCACGAAGTTCATTGCCGAGTTCCCAACCGTATGGAACGAGACCGTTGCCTTGGACGGTGAAATTGGCGACTATGTGGCTATGGCTCGTCGTAGCGGTGAGGTGTGGTATGTAGGCGTAATGTCGGATTGGACAGCCCGCAAAGTTGAGCTCGACCTCTCGAAATTCCTCGGCGAGGGCAACTATGTGGCAGAGGTGTTCCGCGACGGAGTAAATGCCGACAAACTCGGAGAGGATTATATCCACGAAACCATTGCCGTACCTGCATCGCGCAAGATGATTGCCGATATGGCTCCGGGCGGAGGCTATGTAATGAAGATTACCAAGAGATAACAACTTATTCTACCCATCGAAAAGGCGGCATTTTTGTCGCCTTTTTTGCATACTACACCCACAACAGCCCTAAAAGGGCTATCGGCAACAAAATTAGAGCTAAAAAATCGTCCGACATTTTTACTTTGTACAAAAATTTGATTACCTTTGTGCGATATAGTGATAAACCATAAAAAACAGAGATAAATAGTATGAAAAAGATTTTTATTGCAACATTGGCATTTTTGGCCTTCGCAGGCTGTAAGGAGACAGAGAAGGCTAACACCGAAGCAACAGAGGCAACAAACGAGACCGAGGTAGCAGAGGCTGCGACCGCACCTATTGAGGGTGATGTAGTATTCGTAAACAGAATGCTTGTAATGAGCGAGAGCGAGATTATAAAGAGCGAGGGTGAGGCTCTCCGTACAAAGATAGAGAACACCCAGAAGAAGTTCGCTCAAAAGGAGCAGGCTCTCCAGACTGCATTGCAGAACCTCAACGAGAAGTATCAGAAAGGTCTTATCACCACTCGCGATGCTCAAGAGCAGCAAGAGAAGTTGCAGAAAAATATGGTAATATTGCAGAACCAGGCCCAGAAGGAGCTCCCTGCATTACAGGAGGAGGAGATGGTTCTTTCAAACCGTGTTAATGACCTCGTTCAGCGCGCAGTAAAGGCTATCAATGCCGACGGTAAGTTCAAGATGGTTGTAGATACCAACGCTTTGCTTGATTACGACCAATCTCTCGACATTACAAACCTTGTTCTTGCCAAGGTAAATGAGTTGTACAAGGCAGAGAAGCCGGAGCCAAAGAAGAAGTAATTTATCTTCGTAAGTGAGAAAGAGGTTAGTTGGTTATGGGGTTCATTCCTTTTACATTTATAGATTTTCTTGATATTCTGCTCGTTGCAGGATTCCTATTCATCATATATAAGGCGATGAAGGGAACCAATGCACCGTATATTATGGTGGGTATCGTGATGGTCTATTTCGGTTGGGTAATAGTCAAAGCACTCAACATGGAGTTGCTCTCGACGATTTTGGGGCAGATTATCAGCGTTGGTGTAATTGCCCTTCTCGTAATCTTCCAGCCCGAATTACGACGCTTTCTCTTTACACTCGGAATGAGACAGAAGGAGCTCGATTTCATCACTCGTTTCTTCTCTCTCAACCGCAAACATAGCAGCACCAACACCTCGCCTATCGTATCGGCATGTATGGATATGAGCGAGGAGAAGATTGGTGCGCTTATCGTATTCCGCCGAAAGGACGACCTACAGTTTATTATCGAGGGTGGTATTGCTCTCGATGCAAATATCACAATATCGCTCATAAAGAATATATTCTTCAAAAATGCACCGCTACACGATGGTGCCGTTGTTGTGGACAACAACCGTATTGTGGCAGCCAAGTGTATTCTACCCGTAACCCAAAGCAATGTGCCTAAGAGCTACGGAACCCGCCACCGTGCAGCCATAGGCTTGAGCGAGATGACCGATGCCGTAGTGTTGGTGGTTTCGGAGGAGACCGGAGCGATATCCATTATCAAGGGCGGAAAGGTATATTCAAAAATCGACCCGCAAAAATTAAACACACTCCTTAAGCAGGCTCTCGAAGAGCAAAACGAAGAGGAGGGTGAGAAGAACGAGAATTAGAAAGGAGTGAAGAGGCTATGAGAGTTGGATTCGACAATGAAAAATATCTGCGAATACAATCCGAGCAGATTAAGAAGCGTATAGCTCAGTTTGGAGATAAGCTCTATCTGGAGTTTGGTGGTAAATTGTTCGACGACCACCACGCAAGCCGCGTATTGCCGGGATTCCAGCCCGACAGCAAGTTACAAATGCTCCTTCAACTGAAGGATGAGGCCGAAATGATTTTGGTTATCAGCGCATTGGACATTGAGAAAAATAAGATGCGCGGAGACCTCGGCATCACCTACAACGAGGATGTATTGCGCCTACGCAGCATTTTCGAGGAACTTGGGTTGTGCGTTAGTGGAGTAGTAATCACACACTACAACGGACAAGCAAGTGCCGATGCCTACAGAAAGCGTTTGGAGCGACAGAACATAAAGGTCTATTACCACTATACAATCGAGGGCTACCCTCACAACGTGGCTCTTATCGATTCGGACGAGGGATTCGGCAAGAACGACTATGTAGAGACTTCACGTCCTCTTGTGTTCGTTACCGCCCCGGGCCCCGGTAGCGGAAAGATGGCGGTATGCCTAAGCCAACTATACCACGAGAACAAACGTGGCTTAAAGGCGGGATATGCAAAGTTTGAGACCTTCCCTGTGTGGAATCTCCCTCTCAAGCACCCGGTAAATATTGCCTACGAGGCCGCCACAGCAGACCTCAATGATGTCAATATGATTGACCCGTTCCACCTTGAGGCCTATGGCACCGTGGCATCGAGCTACAATCGCGACATCGAGATTTTTCCGGTACTTAACACCCTCTTCGAGGCGATATATGGAGAAAGCCCATACAAGTCGCCAACCGATATGGGTGTAAATATGATCGGTTTCTGTATTAGTGACGAGGATATTTGCTGCCAAGCTGCAAAGGATGAGGTTATACGCCGTTACTACTACTCGCTCTGCAACCTTGCACAACGAGGCGACAACGAGAATGAGGTGAACAAGCTATCGCTTATAATGAAGCAGGCGAAGCTCACCACAGCACTTCGCAAGACCACCGTTGCGGCCAACGAACGCAAACAGCAGGAGGGCGTGCCTTGTTCGGCTATAGAGTTGCAGGACGGCACAATAATAACTGCTCGCACAAGCCCTCTGCTCGGCCCGAGTGCCGCGCTTATCCTCAATGCAGCCAAGCATTTGGCAGGTATTCCGCACGATGTAAAGTTGATTCCCGAGACTATGATTGCCCCTATACAAAAGACCAAGGTAGGACTTCTGCACGGCAACAATCCACGCCTGCATACCGACGAGGTTTTGGTGGCACTGTCGATGTTGAGCATTACGGATGAGAATTGCCGCAAGGCTCTCGACCAGCTACCTCAGCTCGAGGGGTGTCAGGTTCACTCTACGGTAATGTTGAGCGAGGTGGATCACAAGATATTCAAGAAACTCGGTGTAGGCCTTACCTGCGACCCTGTAGCAAAGGAGTAAACCGAGAATGACAGATAACAAGTAAGCCGAGCTAAAATGCTCGGCTTATTTGTCTTAATAGGCCATCCTCTTACTTACCAATCCAGGTAGCCTTTCGCCATAGCAACTCGAACGGACCGTGCGAATGGCGCGAGAGCCACCAACGGCAGAAGATATACTGCAAAGCGACACACACAGCACCCAGCAACAGACTCGAAGCGTGTCCCGAATAGCGGAACATTCCGAGTCCCCAATTATAGAACACAAAACCTCCGATGATAGACTGCGAAAGGTAGTTGGTAAGGCTCATCTTGCCGTACGGAGCAATCTTGATAAGGAATTTGTTTGCTGAAGTGCAATAGTAGAGTAGTACTACACCCGAAACATAGAAGAGCATCTGCGCAAGGTTTCGCCACATCTTCAGCATCACCTTCACGCTCTGTTTGATGCAGGGCACATCAACCATATCCGGCACTATTTCAAATAGCAGTACAAGTATCGCCGAGGCAAACAGCGAAACCACGAGTACCCTTTTCCATATTTGCAGATTATTGCCCTCATTATAGAACAAGCGACGACGACCAATACCTATTCCCAACAAGAAGAGGAAGATAGTTTGCATTATACGACCAAATTCTATCGACCAAGTGAAATTAACGAGGAAGCCGTAGCGAATGCCCGAAATTGCAACATCGAGCCACGAGCCCTCGGCCTGAGCCGGTATTATTGCCTTAAACAACTCTCCCGAGCCCAAATTCAGCGGTTGCGTCGTAGGGTCGATAAGTCCCAATATAATATAGGTAAGCTCGATGGGTTGCAAAGCAAAAAATATGGTTGCCGCCATCAATACCTTATCGCTCGCACGTATAAACGGCACTACAAGTACTCCGCACACCGCATAGACGGTAAGAATATCACCATTGTAGAACAACAGGTCGAACAGTCCAAAGAGGAACAACAGCACCATTCGCCATAGGAAGCGCAATCGAAAATCCTTACCCTGTTGGGCCTGATTGTCGTGCTGAATAAAGAAACTCAAACCAAAGAGCATCGAGAAGATAGCATACATCTTACCGGCAAGGAGGAAGAATGTAGTATCCCATACCCCTTGATTAAACTTGGCCATAAAATCGCTTGAGGCCTCGGGGAATTGGTAGAAATTAAGCTGTTCGATAAAGTGAATCAGAACAATACCGCCGATAGCGATACCTCGCAGAATATCGGCAACATCAATGCGCGTGTTGGGTTTTAGGGATGGTACGTATGACATACTTTCTATGTAGAATTAAAAATTAGAGATGAACTATTCTATTCCGAGTTGATATTTGTAGTTTTCGATATCCTTCGCCGCACCTATCGCCTTGCCCGCAACATCGCTCAATTTGACACAGCCATAGATAGGCTGTCGCTCGTTGATGCGGCACTCCTTCAATTTCATTACTATATTCATCGGGCGCACACCCGGAATATCGCAAGTGAGATTTGTACCAATGCCGAATGTCACCTTTATACGACCGGCAAAATACTCCTTGATGTCGGCTGCCGTTTCAAAATCGAGACCGTCCGAGAATACAATCGTCTTGCTCAAGGGGTCTATACCGTAGGACTCGTACTTTTTGATTATCCTGTCGCCAAACTTTTTAGGGTCTCCGCTATCGTGGCGCACTCCGTCATACAACTTTGCAAGCTTCATCGAGAAGTTACGAAGGAAGGCATCCACCGTATAGGTGTCGGTGAGTACTGTTCCCAGATTACCATCATAGACATCCACCCATCGTTCCATCACCTCGTAGTTAGCCTCTTTGGGAGTATGGACGGCTGCCTGAAACATAAAACATTCGTGCGCCATTGTGCCGATTGGGCGTAGGTTGTACTTCATCGCAAGCGACACGGTGGATGTTCCCGTAAAGGTAGGGCAGTGCGCCTTCATATACTCCACCACAACATCTTCGGAGAGGTTGCTAAAACGGCGGCGCAGGCCGAAATCGGCAAAATAGAGGTTGTGCGATAACGCTATAGCAACCTTCTTCTCCATTCTCGGTGTCATCACCTCAACAAGCTCCTCGCGCGTTTGGTAGCCATCGCCGATGTAGCGATGATAGAGTTCGGAGACTATCGCCAAAATAGGAATTTCGTAGAAGGTAACCTTATACAATAAATCGGAGACCTCGATATGCAGTTGATGCTCCTCGTCAAGCCACACCCTAATCCTCTCCGGTTCAAATCTAAATTGACGAAGCCATTCCCAATAGCATCGAGGAATATAGTTTATACTCTTTACTGCCCAATCGAACTCCGACGGTTGCAACGATAGGGTAGCGAGATTTGCCAGCTCGCCCTTTAGAACCTCGACAAACTCCTCGGCATATTGAGTGTGGTTTCTATCGTGGAAGGTAAATGTTCCCCACGCATTGGGGTAGTGCACCTGATAGTAGTATGACATCGAAAATTTATAGAGGTCATTTTCGAGAATTGAACCGATTACCATAATTTTGATATTCAAAATATTATTCTCACAAAGTTACACAAATTTCAAAAAAATAGACAAGAAATCAAAATTTATGTAGAAGGAAATACTCAGGAGACGGAAAATAGACAAGTTTATATGGCAACAAAAAAGAGAAACAAGTTTATATTCCTTGTTTCTCTATTGATAATCAGTGCATTGACTGATAAAATCTTTTTAATACTCCTCCTCGTTAAAGAAGAAATCCTCTTTCGATGGGTAGTCCGGCCAAATCTCCTCCATACTCTCGTATGCCTCGCCGTCATCCTCAATCTCCTGGAGATTCTCAATCACCTCAAGCGGTGCGCCCGAACGAGTAGCGTAATCGATAAGCTCCTCTTTTGTTGCTGGCCATGGTGCATCTTCAAGCTTTGAGGCCAATTCAAGTGTCCAATACATAAATCAATATCTTTTAGGTTATTAATATTCCTATTCTGCGGGTGCAAATGTATAAAAAATTTCTAATATACAAGGGCCATGTTATAAAAATTCAATCAATTAAGTACTTTTTATATCCATCTCCCTATGGGCACCATAAAACCTCCTCTGCATCAAGCTGTTCCGTAATAGTACGGCAGAGGGCATAGAGGTAGTCGGAGAGGCGATTCAGCATTATCTGCAACCTCTTATCCACCGCGTAACACTCGGCCGCCTCGATAGCACGACGCTCGGCACGACGGCACACCGTTCGGCAGATGTGGCAAAGTGATGCCAGCTCGCATCCTCCCGGAATCGTAAAACACTCGATAGGCTTAAGTTCGGCTTGTAGCGCATCGACACGGCCCTCCAAATGCTCAATATCGGCTTCGGTAATATTTGGCACCTCGTATTCGCAATGGCTACCCATAGCAAGTTGCGAGCATAGGGTCATCAATTTTGAACAAATCCAACGACAATCCTCAACATAGGGTTGCAACGCCTCTTCGCGCGACATTCTATCGGCCAAATAGGCAATATTAGCTTGCAGTTCATCGGCTGTACCATACGCCTCGACACGGACATCGGTCTTTGCTACGCGCTCGCCACCGATAAGCGAAGTGCGTCCCTTATCCCCACCTTTGGTATAGAGTTTCATAGACGGTAGTGTTGTTTTGGCAATCGATTATTAAAAAGTAGTATATAGGCGCGATTATCAACCGTTGTGCATTGGTGTTCATCAATCAACTCTTTTACCACACTCTGTCGCTCTCGATTGAGATATGGCTGCATCACAACAAGCGTAACCTTCTGTGTCTTAGCCTCCTCATAGGCTTCACGCAGTCTTTGGACAGGATAGTCGGCCAACAATATCGACAAATCGCCCTCCACCTCATCGATGGAGTAGCTTTGCCCCTCGATATAGGGTAGCAAATTGTGCAGTTGTCGCGCTCGTCTCTGCGAAACACCCGCAGCAAGCAAATCATCGTATAGTGCAGAACCCGAGCCCTCTAAGAGAGTCTTGCTCATAAAAACTTTGCGAATAAGCGAATAGACAAACGGCGAATGTACGCCATAGCCACGATAGTGCTTCACTCGAGCAATATTCACACCGAATAGCCTCAATCTGCGACTAATGTTTCGACCCGAAATCTTCATAATAGCTTACTATTTTTTGAGTAATCCCGCCAGGTGGCCCGTCGAGAATGCGATTTGGAGATTGTATCCTCCGGTATTTGCATCGACATCAAGCACCTCTCCGGCAAAATACATACCTTTGATTTTCAACGACTCCATCGTATATTCGTTTACCTCGGAGCAGCTTACACCTCCGGCAGTTACCACGGCGTATTCGAACGGAGCATAGTCCGAAATAGGGAACGACCACCCCTTCAGCACCTTGATAAGTCGCTCGAACTCCTTGTCCGAAACCTTAGATATATAGAGGCGTGAGTGGACATCAAGTTCCTTGCAGATAGGCACGACGAGAGGTTTTGGCACCAGGCGGCGTACCAGCTCGGCAAAGAAATCCTCGGGGCGCATCTCGGCCACCTCGCGCTTGATGCGCTCGCGCAAAATATCCTCGGTGAGTGCAGGCTTCAAATCGAGTTCAATCTTAACGCTCTTCTCCTCGAGCAGGGCATCCACAGCATCGCGACTCAAGCGGAGAATCACGGCTCCCTCCAAACCTCTATCCGAGAAGGACATCTCGCCAAACTCCTCGCGCACCATCTCGCCGGCTACAAACAATCGTGCATTGATATTTTTGAGCCAAACACTCTTAATATACTCAATCTGCGGATGGTTCGAGACAAGCGGAGTAAGCGAAGGTCGCACAGACTCTACCGTATGACCTACTCTGTCGGCAAAGGTATAACCGTCACCCGTAGAGCCCGTAGCAGGGTAGGAGACTCCTCCCGTAGCAATAATCACGTTTTCGACCTCTATCTTACGAACAAAGCCTCGTTTGTTCATATACTTGAGTCCATAGACCTTACCACCAGCCACCAATATCTCGGTAACACGACTATTGCACTGAATATCCACATCGTAGTCGCGGCAATAGAACTCCAACGCATTAGCAATATCCGCAGCCTTGCCACTTGCAGGGAAAACTCGCTCGCCACGCTCGGTAACAAGTTTAACACCCATACGCTCGAAAAATCGCATCGTAGCCCTATTTGTAAACTCCGACATCGCCACCTTCAACCACTCTGCATTTGTGCGCACATTCTCGGCAAACTCCTCTGCAGGTCGGGCATTCGTAAGGTTGCAACGACCCTTACCCGTAATACGCACCTTACGTGCAGGCTTCTCCATCTTCTCGAGCCGCAAGACCTTATTACCTACTCGCGCAGCCGTTCCTGCCGCCATCAATCCTGCCGCACCTCCGCCTATAACCACAACATCATAGTGCGGATGCGACAACTCCATTTCGATATTCTCTTCCATTTATATTCTATTTGTTTATCTCTATCACTTCGATTTAAGTACTACCACACTCGACGAGCCTATACCCTTGCCAGCGACTCTAAGTACGATATCGCCGGCCTGTTTTGTAGTCTGCACTCCCACAACCAACTCGCCATTAAAGAGCTTCATTGTAGGCTTTACAAAGACCTCGAGCGAAGTCTGGTCGCCATTGCATACGCCCTTGAAGCGGCCTGCACCCGATACACTCATCGTGAGCTGATGTTGGGCTGTAGGGCATAGGTTGCCATCCTTATCGACAACTCGCACCGCAACAAAGGCCATATCCTCGCCATCGGCCTTCAAATATCCGCCCAACGAGAAGTGCGATGGATTGCATTTCGCAGCATCCATTTCGCTGTATGAACGCACCTTTGCGCCTGTTCCTCGGTCGGCACACAACTCCAAATGATGCGGTTTTCCGGCCGTTTTCATCACCTTCTCACCAACCTTCTTACCCTGCACATCATAGACAACAACCTTTACCTCTCCCGGCTCATATCTTACCTCATTCCAACGCAAGCGGAAACGGTCGAGAGGACTTCCGCCCTTAACCTTTGTGCGTTTGCCCTGACTCTTGCCATTTACGAAGAGTTCGGCAGTAGGGTGGTTTGTATAACAATATACGGGGGTTACCTCGCCTTCACGACCTTTCCAATTCCAATGTGGAAGGAGGTGAATTGTCGATTGTCGGGTATTCCACTGCGAACGGTAGAGGAAGTATCTATCCTTTGGAAGACCGGCCAAGTCGATAATTCCGAAGTAGCTACTACGCGAAGGCCATACTGTATTATATGGAGAAGGCTCGCCAAGGTAGTCGAAACCCGTCCACACGAACTCACCAATAACCCACGGCTTATCCTCCTGCTGCACCCAATCGTAGTCGGGGAGATTTCCCCACGGTACAACCTCGGTATCATAGCTCGAATTGAAGAGGTCGGGATGCACGATATTCTTCTCTACCGCACCGCGCGTCTTCTTGTCGGAATCAGAGTGCGCTACAATCGCTTTAACAGGGAAATGATATACACCTCGCGTCGAAACGGTAGAGGCGGTCTCCGAGCCGAGGACGAGGCCGTGTCCCGATTTTGCATATATCTCATCGTATTGATAGAGGTGATAGTTCACACCCATAATATCAAAAACCTGAGCTGCGCCCAAATCTATAGCAAGGAGCGACCTGTTTACTCCGGCCGTTACAGGTCGAGAAGGGTCCAAGCGGTGTAATTCGCCGACCAACATCTGCGCAATAGTAGCACCCGATAATTTATTTTTGTTTGACGGCTTCCACAACTCGCGAACCTCATTTCCTACGCTCCACATCACAATAGAAGGGTGCAGCTTATGACAATTTACAAGATTTGCCAAATCGCGCTTATACCACTCATAGAAGAAACGATTGTATCCGTTATCGACCTTCTTTTGTGCCCATTCGTCAAAACTCTCGGCCATAACCATAAATCCGAGTTCGTCGCAAAGGTCCATTTGCCACTTAGAAGGCATATTGTGCGAGGTACGGATAGCATCACACCCCATCGACTTGAGCAGTTCGAGTTGTCGGCGTATCGCCGCCTTATTCTCGGCAGAGCCCAACATTCCAAGGTCGTGGTGCATACATACGCCCTTGAATTTGCGACTTTTGCCATTCAACTCAAACCCGCGCTCCGGAGTGAACTTAATTGTTCGGAAACCCACCTTCTCGCTCTTGATATCAACCACTCGGCGGGCACCATCAGAGGCTACCGACACAAGTGCAACCTTCATTTCGTAGAGCTTCGGCTCCTCGGGCGACCACGGGGTGATATTAGAGAAATTCTGTGCCGAAGCGGCAACACCCCTACCATCTACCTTCTGTTCAAACTTCTTGCCTGCAACCTCCCACACAACTACAAGGTTCTTGCCCTCGAAGCCCGTAGTCTTTGCCTCGAACGAAGCCGACACATCGCCCGCCTCGCTCAATGAGAGGGTAGTCATATTCAACCCCCAGGTATCGATGGCCGTAGCGGAAGTTGTCGTGAGGGTTACCGGACGGAAGATACCTGCTCCGGGATACCAACGAGAAGAGAATGGGCGCACCTCTGCACGCACAGCGAGTGTATTCTCACGACCATCGCGATAGATAAACGGAGTTGCATCAATATTAAATGCGTTATATGGATGTTTCCACTCGCCCGCCTTACGACCATTAACATAGACCTCCGGCTCGGACATCACTCCTCCAAAGTTGATAATCGCCCTATCGCACGACTTTGGCACCGTGAATTTAACTCGATACCAGCCCACACCTATAAATGGCAATGCTCCCGTACGGCCTGTGCGCCAAGTGGGAATAGTATCGCCATCCTCGATGACGGGTTTGTATTGCTTGTCAATAGATTCGTCGAAAGGGCCTTTAATAGCCCAGTCGTGCGGAACAGCCACCAACTCCCACGAAGCGTCGTCGTAACCCTCGGCGGCAACCTTTACGCCTTCGGCCTTCATCGTCTCGCTCTCGAGCGAGAAACGCCAGCCCTCGGCCAATCTAACCTCCTTGCGAATATTCTGTGCCACACCAATCAATGGCAACACTGCAACAGCTACGAATAGCAAAAAACTTCTTCTCATCGATATTCCTATTTATTATATATCACCTTTCTCAACTCATCGCACGCCCGCTCCGGATTGCGACGGTCAAAGTGGAATGGGGTAATACCCAACTCGGCAGCAGCCTCAACATTATCCTTGCGGTCATCGATAAAGATTGTTTCGTCAGGGTTGAGATTACAGTGATCGAGCAGATGCTGATAGAATTTGAGGTTTGGTTTACCAAGGTGCACCTCGCACGACACAATCTGCTCGTCAAAATACTCGAACACAGGCAATTTACGCAAATAATCTATATACTCCTTCGACATATTCGAGAGCACATACAATCGGTATCCGCGTTGTTTCAACTCCTTGATAAGTCGAACCGTAGGTTCCACCTCCTCCTGCAACGAAATGGCATAGAGCATATGCTCCTTTGCCGTTTCGGGGCTACAGTTGCGGTACTCCGCAACTGCAGCTGCCGTCTCGTCAATACTCTTAACACCAAGGTCGTAATCCACCCAAAACGATGGAACGCACTTCATATCGGGTCCGAAAACAAAACTGAAGAACTCTCCAAGTTTCTCGGCAAAACCCGCCTCATTGTGCGCCACAACAACACCTCCAAGGTCAAAAACTATATTTTTAAGCATTGTCATTCGCTTTTTGTTGTACTATTTCTGCTTGGCGATAGACTCGCGCATCTCGGTATCTGCTACTACGTTTTTCATCTTGTAGTAGTCCATAATTCCGAGATTACCCGAACGGAAAGCCTCGGCCATAGCGAGTGGCACCTCGGCCTCGGCCTCAATTACGCGAGCACGAGCCTCTTGTGCCTTTGCACACATCTCCTGCTCGAGAGCAACAGCCATAGCACGACGCTCCTCGGCCTTCGCCTGAGCGATATTCTTATCAGCATCGGCCTGATCCATCTGCAACTGCGCACCGATGTTCTTACCAACATCGATATCTGCAATATCAATCGAGAGAATCTCGAAGGCAGTACCTGCATCCAAGCCCTTCTCCAACACTACACGCGAGATTGAATCGGGATTTTCGAGCACAATCTTATGTGTTGCAGCCGAACCAATCGAGGATACGATACCCTCGCCGACACGCGCCAAGACAGTCTCCTCGCCGGCACCGCCAACCAACTGCTTGATATTTGCACGCACAGTAACTCGCGCCTTCGCAATAAGCTGAATACCATCCTTGGCAACCGCAGCAACCGGTGGGGTGTTGATAACCTTTGGATTTACCGACATCTGCACAGCCTCAAACACATCGCGACCAGCCAAGTCGATGGCTGTAGCCATCTTGAAATCGAGCAAAATATTGGCCTTTTGTGCCGACACGAGGGCATGCACAACATTCTGCACATTTCCTCCTGCAAGGTAGTGAGCCTCCAGCTCATTTGGGTCGAGCTTTAAGCCCGCCTTTGTTCCCTCAATCATCGAAGATACTATAGTTGAAGGTGGAACTTTACGCCAACGCATAAGGACGAGTTGAAGAAGCGACATATGCACTCCCGACACCAACGCCGAGAACCATAGTCCTACAGGGATGAAATAGAATATAAGCCACAATGCAACCAGCACTGCTATAGCGACCATAATAATAACAATTTCGTTCATAATAACTATATTTTAATCGTTAGACATTCTACTGTTTTGTAAGCTGCGATACAACGCGCGCACGGAACTCGGCAGAGAACTTATCCATCTTCTCCACCTCGACAATACACTCCGCAAGCGACTTGTAGTAAGCATCTACGCTACGATGAATATCGTTCGGATACTCCATAATAAAGTTTGGAGCCTGCGACACGTTCATATAGAAATCGGGGAGAAGCGGATATGGGTCATACGCCTTACCGTATGCCTCCTTAAACTCTGCGGTAAGAGCTACGCAACGATTTACAACGCCCTGCACTCCATAGAGTTTGTCCTGCTTTGCCATATCGCCCTCGGCAAACTCAATCTCGACGGTGCAACCTTTCGAGTTATCAACCTTGCCAACAAGAATGTATGGTGCCAACGAATAGCCATCGTAGCCCCACTCGCCAACCTTGGCAAAACGGCCATACTTGAACTCACGACCATCTACGCGAACACTCTTTGGAGGGTAGTTTGCAGGCAAACGCAACTCGTATGAGTTCTCTGCCGATGCACCCTCATAGTTGCCCTTACGAGGAGCAATCTTAATAGTAACTTTATCGCCCTCGGTACGCTTTGTGACCCTAATTGTAGCATAGGCAGTAGCGTAATCTTTCGATTTGCCATCATCTTCGTAGATTGTTGTCTCGCCATCGCCTCCCGGAACACATGTCAAAACATAGGAGTTGAGTGTTTGCTGCAAGTTACGCACCGACTTTGGATACATAGGGATAATTGCACCGGCCTTTGCAAAATATGGATTCTCGGCCTGTGTACAGTAGATATCAACGAGTTCATCGCTACCCTCATACATCTTACCACTAACCATATTATACCACTTTGTGCCCTTTGGCAACCACACCTTACGTGTTGCCAAACCTGTAACCTTGTCGGTTGGTGTAACAATCGAGGTTACGAGCAAATCGCCACCGAACATAAACTGATCCTTTGTCGAATAGGCCAAGTCGTGCTCCGGATACGAGTAGTACATCGGACGACACATCGACACACCTGTATCGAATGTCTCGCGCACAGCAGCATAAATATAAGGAACAAGCGCATAACGCAAGTGCATTGCTGCACGCATATCGAACATATGGTTAGGGAATTGCCAAATGCGACGCTCGATTACACGGTCCTTGGTGCAGTGAGTCTTAAACACAGGGGTAAAGACACCATACTGCAACCAACGAAGATACAATTCGGGGTCAATCTCCTTCGCATCCTCCTTGTGGAACATATGACCACCGATATCGTGTCCCCAATAGCCATAACATACATTCGACGCAGTTGCCGTAAACCATGGAAGAAACTGCAACGCATCCCAAGCGATATAGATATCACCCGAGAAACCTGTTTGATAACGATGCGAACCAAGACCGCCCCAACGGTGGTATATCATAGGACGCTCGTTGCCCTTCTCGGCCATATGATGGTCGAAAGTGTGGTTGAGCCAGAAGGTATTATTCAAACCTGCCACATACTTGCTGTGTACCCACTGCTGCCAATCGAGCCACCAGAAATCTACTCCCTGCTTCTCCATTGGGCCGAGTACGGTATTGAAGTAGGCATCGGCCCACTTCTGCTCCGACATTTTAAATGGTACGCTCTTGCCATCCTCTTTCCAACCATAAGCCTCGGCAAAACGCTTGTATGGCTCTTCGTACGGCTGAATACCCGAAGCAGGGTGGAGGTTAAGTGCAACCTTCAAATCCTGCTCGTGACACCACGAGAGGAAGTTCTCGGGCGAAGGGAAGAGTTGTCTCTTCCAAGTGTAGCCCGTCCAACCTACGCGCTGGCCATACTCATCCTTTTTTGGATTCTTGCGATTCAAACCCCACGTCTCGTGCCAATCCATATCGACAATCAGCACATCGAGAGGAATATCCAACGAACGCATAGTCTCGACCAAATCGCGCAACTCGTTATCGGAATATTGCCAATAGCGACTCCACCAATAACCAAATACATATTTTGGAGGCATTGGGATACTACCCGCGACACGGGTGTAATCCTTCAAAGCTTTGGTGTATTCGTGACCATAGGCAAAGAGATACAAATCGAGTCTATCTCCCTCGGGACGGCACTCAACCCACTGTTTCCAATGCGACTCAACGGGAACAAACAGGTGGCGTTGTGAATCATCTACCACACTCCAACCGCTACGCGAAAGCAGTCCTGTCTCCATTGGGCTGCGACGCTTTCTGTTCTTTGGCGAATCGAAACCGTAGTAGCCATCGAGAGTACGGGTTGTACCCATCAGATTCTGTGAATCCTTGTCGCCATAGTGCCATACAACCTTCTTATCTGCAACCAATATCTCGGCCTTAAGGTTTTCGGCAGAGAATTTTGCACCCTTAAGATAGGTCAATGTAACGTTGGCCGTTTTAATGGTGAGTTTCGATTTGCTCTGCTTGACCTTGTACTCGGGTACATCCAAATTTCGATTCACGAAAGTAAGTGTAGCGCGGTCCTCAAACTTTCCATCCTCACTCCACTCCATACGAATCATCTGCGGAGTCAGAACCGTAAATCGTGCATTTCCCGCTACCACAACAGCCCTCTCATCAGCCTTTGGATTATTTGCTGCAAAAAGAGAGATTGGTAGCGTTATTGCAACCAGCAACATTGAAATAAAAATTCTCTTCATCGTTTTATTCTATTTTAAGTTAGTTTTCCACCTTTCGCACAACGACAGAAGTATTCTCGAAGCCTACAACCTCAACCTTTTCGCGTTGATCAATCAGAACATCGGCCGATTTCGCCTCGTAGCGTTTGCCCTCAATCTCGACCTTTCCCATAGGGGCAATTCGAGATACAGCAATACCGACAGCTCCTACCTTAAGTTCGTCCTCCGGATTCACCACCGACACCGAGTCGATATTCTGCTTGAGAGAGAGTCGTTGCCACGTCTTTGCCCTCAACGAGAAGATAACCGTAAGCAACGCCGAGATGATGGCCACCACTACAACGACGGTTCCTACAATCGGATCGTAGAGTGTATAGCCGAGGTATATTGCACCGCCATAACATCCAATCGATAGTAGTGCCCCAATAGTTACCCCGGGCAACAACAATAGTTCGGCCAGCAAAAAGAGTGCTCCAAGCAGAAGCAACAAAATGATATAGAGTACATTCATAGCTATTAGTGATTTTTGATTACTTCTATTGTTATTTTTCCGTTCAAGGCCTGCAAGCTTGCCGCAACAGCATCTGCTTGGGCTCGGTCCTCAAATTTACCTACAACAAGTGTCGAGCCTACACGCACAACCTCTTTTCCTGCAACCTTCGCCTTCATCTCATTGGTAAGAGCCGAAATTCCCGAAATCTCCAATGAGTATAGTTTAGCCGATAGTCGCATCTCCTCAACAGTAGGGTAGTATATGCCATCTACCCATACCGAGATTATAGGCTCCTTGAATCCAATCTTTTTCAATTTCGCAACACCCTCCTTAGCCTCTTTCTCTGTAGGAAAACCTCCCACATAATAGGCATAGTAGCCACTATGAGTCTGGTCGGAGAAGGAGATAGGATAGACATCCTTCATAGCCGAGATGCTCGGTTTTTTAAGATAGTAGCCGACACGAATACGATATATCGCGCCACTCTCATAAACTTTCGTGCGCGGAATCGGATTCTTGGCATTGTATATTGACGGTTTCTTGACTCCTATAGGCTCATACTTGATGAAATTACGGTGTTGCAACGCCAATTTCGACACTCGTAAATCACAATTTTTCAACTCTGACGCAACCACCTTCAACGAATCGCTCGATAGAGGCAACTGCAAGGACGATGCTATCTTCATTTCGTACTCCGTCAGTGCCCTCTTACGAACACAGTATGCCACCAATCCATCCGACTGATATATGCCCGTATTTGAATCAACCTCACGATTGGCGCGCTCCAAAATAGCAGCCGAATGGTCGAGCATCACCTCGTTGCGACTACGCTCCATCAGCAAATCGTAGGCATAAACCTTGTTATAATAGACTGACGACCAAATCGAACTTATCTCCTTGTCGAGAGCCTCCAACTCGCGCTCCTTGTCGGCAAACTGCCTAGCTGTTTGATCGGCCTCCTCCTTTGTGACAACCTCCATATATTTGTGCTGCAGAGTTTGAAGTTCGCTATATTTTTGCATATACGACTCCACCAAGGATTTAATCTGCGTCTCCTTATTCTGAGCTGCGCGCAACATCACATAGTCGTTCTCGGGGAGCAACTTCACAAAGCAGCCATTATCTATGAGATTACGTCGCTGTTGTACCTTGGATTGGGTTGGAGGCAATTTGCTCAACTTTTCGAGCGAGTCTCTTTTTGCCTTCATTGCGGCAGCCCTATCTTTGCACGCCTTATCATACGCCTTCAGCTCCTCGCTCATATCATTTTTTGATACCGCCTGAAGAGCCTTTTCATACTCCGCCTGCACTCGCGCCAACTCCTCCTCCAAGCCGAGGATTACGGGTTTAAGTCTCTCGCGAGCCTTTTCATCTTTGGCATACTCGACACGATGTTTGGAGAGCTGCTTAGCCACCGAATCACGCACCGACACAGCCTTTTCAAACTCACTTTTCCCCTGCGCAGGCGATACGGCTACGCAAGCCAATGCAATAACAGTTATTATTGTTCGTTTCATCGCCACATTCTAATAAACAAGAACTGTATAAATCCGAATATCTCGAGACGGCCCATCAACATAAGTATTGAGCCTTGAATCTTCAAAATGGTAGGTATTTCGGCATAGTTATCGAACGAACCCGCATCACCAAAGCCGGGGCCCACATTACCGACAAAGGCAACAGACGAAGAGAATGCTGTCAGCAAATCCATTCCGAAAAGGGTACTCGACAATGTACCCAACAATATCAGCACAAAATAGGTGGTAATAAACAGCGTGGTCGTATTAACCTGTCGATCCTCTTGTACAATACCATCCAAACGAATACGGATAACGGCATTAGGGTGTTGTTGTCCGCGTAAGCGCGCCTTCAGAACCTTCGCATAGAGCAGCACTCTATCCACCTTGATTCCTCCCGATGTAGAGCCGGCGCAGCCACAAATTATCGAAACGATAATGAGTATGACAATAGCGAACGGTGTCCATAGATTTGTATCGGTAGTAGCAAATCCCGTAGTTGAAATAAGCGAAACCACTTGAAATACAGATTGTCGCAACGAAGTAAGAATGTTTGTATATGTTCCCGTAAAATAGAGACTTGCCGCCACAAAAAGAGTTGCCAACACAATTATCGCCACATAAGTACGCACAACCTCCGAACGGAAAATATTATTGACCTTACGAGCAAATGTCGAATAGATTAGTCCGAAATGGAGGCTCGACAGAAACATTGCAACAATCAATATCCACTCGATAAGCGGACTGTCAAAAAATCCTACGCTCGAATTTTTTGTCGAAAAACCACCCGTAGCACACGCCGACATTGCATGGTTCAGCGCATCGAACCAGCGCATACCGGCAACCTTCAAAAGTAGGGTGGTAACAATCGTCAAACCGATATAGACAGAGAGCAGAATACGAACTACCATCTGCGTACGATAACGATAGTTATCCTTTGCAAGAGACGATAGTTCTATACCGGACAATGCCATCTTATTGGTACCAAGCGACGGCAAAATCAGCAGAGCAAACATTACCACGCCAACACCTCCAATCCAATTGGTTGCCGAACGCCAAAAGAGCAAACCTTGTGGCAAAGCCTCAACATTGTTCAAGATAGATGCTCCCGTAGTGGTAAAACCCGAAACACTCTCGAACCAAGCATTTATCCACGAGAACTCGCCGCCCCAAATAAGGTACGGAAACATTCCGACCACACACGACAGCACCCACGAGCCCACAACTATCATAAAGCCCTCTTTTGTTGTGATACTATCCGCTTTCGAGACAAATATCATAGGGAAGGCTCCCAGCAACAACGTCAGCAGCGACGAGAGCAGAAGGGCATAGAATCCCGTATCGTGCGACACCAACGAGATACCCGCCGATACAGCCATAAAGGCTGATAGGCAGAGCATTACCGCACCGACATATCTCAATATAACACTATATCGCATCTCCGTCCTGCTTTTTATTAGACCTCGAAATATTGGCCAGATTCTCGATATTACTGTTCAACTCCTTGATTTCATCAATCATCTCGGCCTTGGCCTTGTAGGGCACTTTGAATGTGAGATAATCGGAGAGAGCGCGGTTTATGCGCAAGATAGGTTTCACGCCATAGATGTAGATGAAGTAGTAGAACATCAGCACTACGGCAATCATCACCAACAGCGATATAAATACCGGAATTACAGGGCGATGCGCATTGCGAGAAAGCTGATCCACACGCGGCGCAAACTGACCATACGAAAGGGTAGTGTATTGCTCCACCTGCTCGACAAATTGGTTATAGACAGGCTCATAGACCTCAACAAACCACTTTCGACCATCGCGTTTGGTCTCCACTGCAACAGAATCGACCATAACGACCTCGACCGCACTATAGGTTTCGGCCAAACGACCAAGCTCCGCACTATGCGCAGTCAGGCTATCGAGAGTCCCCTGCACCGCCACCGAGGCTTTTTCCCGCACCTCAAGAATCTTCGCATCAATCTCGGAGGTAGCCTTGCCACACAACTCTCGGCTGCTCTCCTCCTCAAAAACAGCCAATCCGACCATAGCACGGCTATGTTCGTGAGCCGAACGCAAAAGGCTCTTTGAAGTCTCCATATCGCGGCTACCGGCCAAGAGCACCGCCTCAGCTCCATAGCTTAGATTATTGAGCTCAAAAAGCGATATTATACCCGAAACTATTAGCGATGCGACTATACTTAAAATCGCAATCGTAACCCTCTTTCCAATGCCTTTCATATCCGATAAAAAAAATTAACTATCCTTGTAAAATTGTCTTTCAAATTACAAAGATAGTAAAATTCCGAATAAAAACTATGTTTTTAACGCTTTTTAGAGGATTCTTCCCAAAATTTCTGCCGAAGGCTCAATTTCGAGAAGTTCGACTTTGACAATCTGATTTATATAACGTTTGTCGTAGGGAACTTTGACTTTCAGATAGTTACTTGTAAATCCGGTCATCATTCCGCCTCGCATCGTACTCTCGAAAAGCACCTCGGCCGTAGTACCGAGATATTGCCTGCAAAAATCGTAGTGACAACGATTACTCAACTCCTCGAGACGCTTGGCACGCGCCATCGAGACCTCGGGTGCGACCTTATCGGGAAAATTAACCGCAGGCGTATTTTCGCGCTCGGAGAATGGGAAAATATGGAGGAATGAGGGATTTATCTTTGCGAGAAAGCTGTAACACTCCTCGAACTCGGCATCACCCTCGCCCGGAAAACCGGTTATAACATCTATACCGAGAAAGGCATCGGGCATTGCTGCTCGCACGGCATTTATGCGCTCCTCGAACTTTTCGACAGTGTAGCGACGACGCATCAAAGCAAGCACTTTATTCGAGCCGCATTGGATAGGAATATGGAAGTGATGTTGAAATTTAGGTGAGGCCGCGCAAAATGCTATAATTTCGTCAGTTAGCAGATTTGGCTCTATCGAAGATATTCGATACCTTTCGATACCCTCAACACAGTTCAAAGCCCTCAGTAAATCGAGAAAACTTTCGCCCGTTGTACGACCAAAATCGCCTGTGTTCACACCCGTTATCACAATCTCTTTTTGACCTCCGCGCGCAATCTCCTCGGCCTGCTTTACGGCCTCTGCAATCGGGGTATTTCGGCTTGCGCCGCGAGCGTTGTGAATCGTGCAGTAGGAGCAGCAATAATCGCACCCATCCTGCACCTTCAAAAAGGCGCGCGTGCGGTCACCACTCGAGAAGGCCGAAAAGAAGGTTGTTATCTCGTCGGTCTCGCACGAAAAGACCTTCGTTTTACCCCTTTCGGTAAGCTCAAGTACTTGTTTATATGTTTGCCCTTTATCGTTGTTACACAGCACAATATCCACACCCTCTATCTCGGCAATTTCGTACGGCTTCAGCTGCGCGTAACAACCCGTAACCGCAATAATTGCATTGGGGTTTCGGCGATGGATTTTGCGTATCAGATTACGGCATTTTTTATCGGCCTGCGCGGTTACGGAGCAGGAGTTTATAATCGAGATATCGGCCTCCTCATTTGTGCCTACGCGGACAAATCCGCCCTCCTCGAATTGGCGAGCGATTGTGGAGCTTTCGGAGAAATTCAGCTTACAACCGAGTGTATGGAAATTAACCCTTCTCATAGTCGGCACAAAGATAGTGATAAAACGGAAAACGGAAAACGGAAAACGGAAAACTTTTAGTTTTTCAAGGAACAACAAGAAGTCGGAGGCCAAGCGGTCTTAGGAAG
>JAZQIS010000092.1:0-38278 GCA_045541235.1 Alistipes sp. | reverse complement strand
TCTTCCTAAGCCCGCTTGGCCCCCGACTTGAGTGCAGGCCCGCGGTCAGCTCCGCATAGGCGGGGAAGAGGCCCTTGCCATCCTTGCCCTCGCTCTCGCCATAAAGCTGCTTCCACCACTCGTTGATATTCTGCAACTTAGGCTCGTACGAACCCAAAATTTCAATCTTCTTGCCCGAGGTATAGAGAGCGTAACGTGTTGCGGCATACTGAGCTGCAAGGTTCTCGTCAAATGCCACACCCTCGGCTGTTGCCGCCTCCATAGCTGCTGCACCTGCAACCAACTTCTCGATATCCACACCACCTACTGCGAGTGGAAGCAATCCTACAGGGGTAAGAACCGAGAAACGGCCACCTACATTGTCGGGAATAACGAATGTCGCATAGCCCTCGTCTGTGGCGAGAGTCTTGAGAGCTCCACGAGCCTTGTCGGTAATAGCCACGATGCGCGACTTTGCCTCCTCCTTGCCATATCGTTTTTCGATCTCCTCTTTGATGATACGGAAGGCGATAGCAGGCTCGGTTGTCGTTCCCGATTTCGAGATTACGATGGTTGCGATGGAGTGGCCCTTTACAGCCTCCAAAAGTTCGGCCATATAGTCCTCCGAGATATTCTGACCTGCGAACAAAACGATAGGGTTTTTGTGTTCCTTGTGAAGCAGCTCGAATGGATTGCTCATAGCGTCGAGAACGGCCTTTGCACCGAGGTACGAACCTCCGATGCCGATGCAGATAACTACCTCAGCCTTAGCGCGTAGCGAAGCTGCACAAGAGTTGATTGCATCGAGCTGAGCCTTGTCAATCGACGATGGGAGATTTACCCAACCGAGGAAGTCGTTTCCTGCGCCTTTGCCCGAGTGAAGGAGCGAGTTTGCGGCTGTGGCAGCCTGCTTCAACTCCTCCGAAAAAGTGATACCGCTTTTTGCGGTGTTCAATTTCAAAAGTTCCATTGTTTTTTATCTGTTTTTTGAGTTGAAATATACTTTGCCCAAAATGACTGCCAAAGGTAGTGAAAATTTTGTCAAAAAAACAAAAGCACACGAAATAAAGCCTTTTTATCTGTCGTTTGTCGTATGGAAGAAAGGTCGGATTTGCCTATCGTTGTACTCGGTGCAGAGTGAGTCGGGTGAAATAACCTTGTATAAGTGTAAATTTTTTTTGCTCAAAATGGGAAAAGTTATATAACTTTTCACTATCTTTGTCGGGAGATACGGATTTGTATAGAAAAAATATAAAAACAAGATAAAATTATGGGACTATTTTCATTGACTCAGGAGCTGGCTATCGACCTTGGAACAGCCAATACCCTGATTGTTTACAACGATGAGGTGGTGGTCGATGAGCCATCTGTCGTGGCTGTAGATGTTCGTACCGGACAGCTTGCTGCTCTCGGTCGTGAGGCTCAGCCTTATATTGGTCGAACCAACCCTACCCTCCGTACTATTCGTCCGTTGAAGGATGGCGTTATTGCAGACTTCAACGCTACGGAGTTGATGTTGCGCGGTATGATTCGCAAAATTGGTACAAGGAGTTCATTCTTCTCGCCATCTATCAAGATGGTTATCTGTATCCCGTCGGGTTCGTCGAATGTTGCCATTCGTGCCGTGCGAGACTCTGCCGAGCATGCAGGAGGACGTGAGGTTGCCATGATTCACGAGCCTATGGCGGCAGCCCTCGGTGCAGGTATCGACGTTGAGGCTCCGGAGGGAAATATGATTATCGACATAGGTGGAGGTACCTCGGAGATTGCTTGTATTTCGCTCGGCGGTATTGTATGCTCGGAGTCGATTGATGTTGCAGGAGATGTCTTTACCAACGATATTATGGAGTATATCCGCCAGCAACACAGTGTTCGTATTGGTGAGCGTACAGCCGAGACCATCAAGTGTAAGATTGGTGCTGCCGTTCCCGAGTTGGAGGATGCCCCCGAGAATATCGAGGTGACAGGTCCAAGTATGCTTACGGGACTTCCGCAGACCATCACTCTCTCCTACAACGAGATTGCATACGCTTTGGACAACTCGCTTTCTAAGCTCGACGATGCTTTGATGAAGGTGTTGCAGGAGATGCCGGCTGAGCTCTATACCGACGTTGTTCGCAATGGTATCTATCTTGCCGGTGGTGGAGCTTTGATTCGTGGCTTGGATAGCCGTCTTGCAAAGAAGACCGGTATTCCGTTCCATATTGCAGAGGATCCGTTGCGTGCTGTTGTTCGCGGAACAAATATAGCACTCAAAAATATCAACCGCTTCTCCTTCTTGATGAAGTAAAAAAAAAGCTGAGGCGAGATGCAGAAGTTGATATACTTCATACGCAAGTCTGCGGTGGCGATAGTCTTTATAATCTTGGAGATTATCGCCATTCGCTGTTACGCCTATTCCACGCCATATACTCAGGCTCGCCTGCTTGTGTGGACGAATAGTGTAATGGGATACGTCTATTCCACCTTTGCGGGAGTATCCAACTATTTCGCCCTTCGTGAGGAGAATAAACGCTTAACCGAACATATTGCGGTTCTCGAAAATCGTATTCGCGCACTCGAGGTTTCACTTCCCGACAGGAAGGTGTTGGTGGATGATGTTCTGCGCAAATACGAGTATATGTCGGCGAAGGTTGTGGTCTCGAATACCAATCGCAGTCGCAACTTCATAACCCTCGATAAGGGTTTCCGTGACGGGGTCTCGATAGATATGGCTGTGGTAACACCCGATGGCTCGGCTGTGGGTGTTGTGGTAGAATGTTCCGAGAACTTTGCCGTCGCAAAGACTCTTTTGAATGTCGATTTTCGCATTAGTGGAGTCTTGGCCAGAGATGGCAGCCATGGTTCAGTGGTATGGCGAGGTGACGATATTCAGAAGGTGGATTTTGTGGAGTTGTCCAAATATGCCGATGTGCAAAAGGGCGATGTAATTCACGCCGCGGGATTCTCCCACTACTTCCCACGCGAAGTGATAGTAGGACATATCGAAGAGGTTACTATGGCCGATAATGGAGCCTCGTATAATTGCGAGGTGCGCCTCTCGGCCGATATGGGCAGACTCTATAACGTGATACTTGTGCGCAATACAGGTGCGGGCGAGGCTCAAAAACTCGAAGAGATAACTAACAATTAACAGGATATGACAAGTAGAACTCAGAGCTATCTGTTGCTTACAGCAGTGGTGCTTTTCGTGCAGGTGTTTGTACTGAACAACCTCTCGATGACACCACTCTTGGCTCCTATGGTATATATCGTGCTGATTGTGATGATGCCCATAGAGTCGTCGCAGTGGAAGATGCTCGGCGTAGGACTCCTGCTGGGTGTGTTGATGGATTTTACAATGGGAACGGCAGGTCTGAACACTCTCGTAACTCTGCCTGTGGCCATCTTCCGTCGTCCGTTGCTCTATACCTTTACAGGACTCTCGTCGATATCCAAGGAGGAGGGTACCCCTTCTGTCAAGAAACTCGGAGTGCGTTTTCATCAATATGTTATAGCAGTTATAGTTCTTCACTCGGTACTCTTCTATTTTGCAGAGTGGCTCTCGTTCGATAATTTCGGATTCCTGCTGCTGCGTATGTTGTGCAGCACACTCTTGTCGTTGCTTCTCGACTACATTATCATAATGTTACTAATGAAACGTCTGACGGCATAGGCTTATGAATGGAGGTTTGTCGCCACGTGCTTGGATAACTCGCGTTATCGTAATAGGCATATTTGCACTTCTTGTGTTGCGTCTTGGGTACATCCAACTCGTAGATGACAGCTACAAGGAGATGGCCAACGACAACTATCTCCGAAATGTTGTAGTCTATCCTCCGCGAGGTGAGATTTACGACCGCAATGGCGAATTATTGGCGAAAAACCGTCTATGCTATGATGTGTCGGTTGTCCGCAAGGATATGCCAAAGGGGGGATTTGACACTACTCGTGTGAGTATGTTGGTTGGAATGACACGCGAGGCCTTCGTCAAAAAGTTAAGACAGGCACCCTATCGTCGCGAGAGTCGTTTGACTCGTTATCCTATTTCGGTGGAGCAGAAATTGTTGCTCGACGAGATGAATATAGGGGGATTCTACACTTTGCAGCGAACCATTCGACAGTACCCTCGAAAGATTGGAGGAAATCTGTTGGGCAGTATCAACGAGGTTACCAAGGAGAAGATAGACAAGGACCCCTCCTATTCGGTTGGCGATTATATCGGTATGGAGGGATTGGAGCTCGCCTACGAGGATGTTTTGCGAGGTGAGAAGGGTTTGGTCTTACAAGATATATACGCTCCGCAGGCGGAACGTAACACCATATTGAAGGATCCGGTTGCAGGAAAATCGATAGTCTGCACTATCGATGCCGAGTTGCAACAGTTGGCCGAGGAGTTGATGCGCGGCAAGGTAGGCGCGGTAGTGGCTATCGAGCCTTCGACGGGAGAGATTTTGACAATGGTCTCTTCTCCGACCTTCAATCCCGACGAGTTGGTTATTGGTAAGGATCGAGGAAATAACTACGCAGCAGAGTTGAAGAATCCGCGTATGCCGTTGTGGAATCGCGCCGTAAAGTCGCGTTATCCCCCGGGTTCGACCTTCAAAATCGTAACCGGACTTATAGGTATGCAGGAGAAGGTCTTGCGTCCGCACTACACCTACACCTGCAATATGGGATACCATCACGGAGGCGAACATATCGGCTGTCATGCCCACGACTCCCCCCTTGATATGAATTTCGCAATCGCAACATCGTGTAATGCCTACTTCTGCTATGTCTTTAGGAATATCCTCGAGAACAAGAAGAGGTATGAGATATCGAAGGATGGTTTCGACCAGTGGCGCGAATATGTGCTCTCTTTCGGATTTGGACGAAAACTCGAATCCGACTTTTTGGGCGAAGGTGCGGGATTTGTTCCTACGCGCAATTTTTATGACAAGCACTACCATAAATCGTGGAACGCGCTGACGATTCTCTCGTTGGCTATTGGCCAGGGAGAGTTGGGTTGTACCCCTTTGCAGATGGCAAATCTTGCGGCGATTGTTGCAAATCGCGGTTACTACTATATTCCGCACATTGTACGTGAGATTGAGGGGCAGGATTCGCTCGATACACGCTTCTATCAGCGACAATATACAAAGGTGGATGCCAAACACTTCGACCATATTGTAGATGGTATGTGGCGAGGGGTCAATAAGGATGGAACGTGTCAGGGTGCGGCAATCAGTGGGTATAACGTCTGCGGAAAGACGGGTACGGCACAGAACTCGAAGGGTGCGGACCACTCGACATTCATCTCGTTTGCTCCACGTAATAACCCTAAGATTGCCATTGCCGTATATGTTGAGCACGGAGGTTTCGGTTCGGAGATGGCGGTACCTATTGCATCGCTTATCGAGGAGCAGTATCTGACCGATACAATCAAACGTCGCGACCTCCTGCATCGTGTGAAGAGCCAGCGAATCTCCTATCCAATGTATAAAAAGAAGTAGAATATATGGAGTACGGACAAAATAGAAAAGAGTCGCTTTTTGGCAGTGTCGATCGTGTCGCGCTGTTGCTCTACCTGTTGCTTGCGGCGATAGGAGTGATGTCTGTATTCTCGGCATCGTGGGTCGAGGGCGACGAAAACATCCTCTCCTTCTCTCACAACTACATCAAACAGATTGTTTGGCTTGGAGTTTCGCTCGTAATGGGTGTAGTTATAATGTTGCTCGACCGTAGTTTATGGCATAAGATAGCCTATTTCCTCTATGTGGCAGCAATATTGGCACTTGTGGCAACGCTTCTCTTCGGTCGTACGGTGAATGGAGCAAAGGCGTGGTTCGAGTTTGGCTCGGTTCGCCTCCAGACTATGGAGTTTGCAAAGATTGCCATTGCGCTGGCCGTGGCACGTCAAATGAGTGAATATAACTTCTCGATAAGCTCTATCAGGGATCTTGTTAAGATTGCACTGTTGCTTCTAATACCCCTAATTCTTACCTATTTGCAGAATGATACAGGCTCGGGATTGGTCCTCTGCTCCTTTATATTTATGCTCTATCGAGAGGGGTTGAACAAGTGGTTTTGCATACCAATAATATTTATTGCAGCCTTGTTCCTCTTGTCATTCCTCTACTCTCCGACACTATTGTTGATTGCTCTATTGTTGGTGTTTACCATCTCGGCATCGTTCGCAAATAATGTTTGGGGTTACGGATTGAGGTTCTTGGCTCTGCTCTTTGGGTCGAGCATAATATTATACCTCCTGATAAATGCCATATTTACGGCTTCGATTAGCTACTACTCCATACTGTTGGTTGCCACAATTATCTCGATGGTAGGAGTCTGTGTTTTTGCCTATCGCGCGCGCCTGCGTAATATATATGTAATGGTAGCGCTCTTTATGGTCTCGGTGTTTATCACTCCGACTTCGAATGCGATGTTCAATGTGATGAAGCCTCACCAGCAGAATCGTATCAAATCGTTCCTTGGCATAACAAACGATTTGTCGTTGAACTACAATGTAAATCAGTCCAAGATTGCTATTGGCTCGGGTGGATTCTTCGGAAATGGCTATTTGAAGGGCTCACATATCAGATACGGCCTTGTTCCGGAGAAACATACGGACTTTATCTTCTGCACCATAGGCGAGGAGTTTGGTTTCCTCGGTTCGATAATTGTGCTTGGTCTTATGGCTGCATTTATCTTGCGATTGATGCGAATGGGGGATAATCAGCGCGAAACCTTCGGGCGAGTATATTGCTATATTGTAGCCTCGATATTGCTATTCCATACCCTTATAAATGTGGGTATGACCATCGGTTTGGTACCGGTGATGGGCATCCCATTGCCGCTTATCTCGTATGGAGGCTCCTCGTTGTTGGCCTTCTCGATAATGATATTTATAGCCTTTGCCTTCGATGCACAGACTACGCGCGATATACCAAATAGCTTCTAATTCTTGCTTGGACAGGGGACGATAGCAGCTTACTCTTCGTCACCGTCATAGTAAAAGTTCTCCATAAGGGCGTCGATTTCGCGGCGCTCTTTCTTTGTCGGACGGCCTGTTCCCCTCTCGCGGAAGACGAAGATTGTTTCGCGAGGTTTGTTCAATTTGTCGAGCTCACTCTGTGGGGTGGTGTCGATGCAATAGTCGGGAACCTTGGCTGCCGGCTGTCGATTTACGACTAAATCCTTTACCAGATAGGAGTAGGTTACAAGTGTCCGTTTTACGCTTATGCGGTCGCCAATCTTAACCTCGCGTGATGGCTTGGCGTATGCATCGTTTACGAGTACGCGATTGTTGCGAATGGCATCCGCAGCGTCGCTACGAGTCTTGAAAATACGCACGGCCCACAAATATTTATCGAGTCTTACATCCATATCCTAACTCTTTTTTTCGTTATCTGTCTGTGTAGGAGGTATGAGATATCCCTGCTCGACTTGACGGCTGATGCTGAGAATGATACCCATGGCTATCGATGCACAGAACATACCCGTTCGTCCTTGTGTCAGGAATGGTAGATTTTGTCCCGTTTCGGGTAGTATTCCGGTATTCACACATATATGCAGGAAGCCTTGGCTTGTTATCAAAAAAGCCAATCCCACAACCAGCAATCCGGCATATAACCACTCGCATTTTTCAAATATACGGAGGGCTCGGAAGAAGAGCCATAGGTAGAGCAGGATGATGATAAATGAGAGCAGTAGTCCGAACTCCTCTACAACAATGGCGAAGAGGTAGTCGCTCTCGGGGTGTGTCAGACGAGCCCGCATAACGCTACGTCCTGCACCTACGCCGAAGAAACCTCCATTCTGTATGGCCATCTGCGAGCGTTTGGTATCGGGGTATCTTTCCAAGACGGATTGGAACTCCTTTTTGCCCTCCTCTTTTATGTTGAGATATACGAGTATGCGATCCTTTACTACGTTGCCTCGTCCAACCGTGAATAACATAGATAGACCCACAACTGCTGCCACAATTGTCAATTTAAGAATCTCACCTCTACGTATTCCGGCCATGTATAGTATCACCATAGCCACAAAATAGAGGTGTAGTGCCGACGAGGAGTGTGCCGGCAGAATAACTGCACACGCAGCGGCTATAGGCAGAACGATAGGCAGTATGTCGTTGAGGATAATTTTGCGTTGCCGCTGATTTTTCCACCATTGAACGATGTTGATTGTTGTTGGCAGGAGGCGTACCTGCTTTATGCGATGATGTACGGACGATAGTTGTGCCGCCAAGAGCATTATAGTGCCAATCTTCAGTAACTCTGATGGTTGAAAGCGGAATAATCCAAGGTCAAGCCAGCGGTGTGCGTCATTTGTTGCTTCGCCAAATATGTATGCCGAAATGGTGAGTAGAAGCGATGATATATATGCAACCCACGTCATCTTGCGTAGGAATCGTGCCCCCATAAAGTAGCATGCAAACAGGAGCCCTATCGAGAGGCAGAGCGTAACAAAGTGTTTCTGCAGATAGTAGCTTGTGGAGCCACCCTTAAATCCGAGTTGCGAACTTGCTGAATAGACCACCACCATAGAGATAGCGAAAAATAGTACCACTATAGTCCATAGTACGCGGTCGCCCGGCAAGAGTCGTCGCTTGGTCAAAATCGAAGGTACATCTTGTACCTCTTGCTCCATATTCTCACTATCCAACCTCTTCATAAATCCTACTTGTTTAGAATATTTTGTCTAATCCACGCCTTAAACTCGCGGCCGCGATGTTCGTAGCTCTTGAAGAGGTCGAAACTTGCACAGGCCGGTGAGAGCAATACCGTGTCGCCCTTGCGAGCCGAACGCACTACCGCCTGCATAGCCTCCTCAAACGAATGGCACGAGATAATATTCGGCACAACCCCCTTAAAGGACTCCTCGAGACGCACATTATCCACACCCATACATATCATTGTGTGAACCTTCTTTTGTGCCAAGTCGAAGAGTGGGGCATAGCTTGTGCCCTTGTCCGTTCCGCCTACAATCCATACCGTAGGGCGTGTCATACTCTCGAGTGCATACCATGCCGAATCTACGTTTGTCGCCTTTGAGTCGTTGATATATTCGATGCCATCCCTCTCGCCTACCGGCTCAAGACGATGCTCGATGGCGTTGAAATCGTAGAGCGAATGTTCAATCTGCTCCGTATCAACCCCAGCAGCAAGTGTCGCCAAAACAGCCGCCATAGCGTTGTAGGTGTTGTGTTTACCCTTAATCTTAAGGCGCGAAATATCTATCTTCAACGAACGATTACCTACCGTAGCCACAGCCTCGTTCTCATCCACAAGATAGGCATCACCCGAGCCACTTGCAATGGCCGAGTGTACCATAAATGGCAACTCGCGAGCCTTGATGTCGAGCCCCTCCAATTGTCGCAGGATGGTCTCGTCATCGGCACAATATACGAAGTAGTCACGCGAGTTCTGATTTTGTGTGATGCGCATCTTCGACGCGGCATACTTATCGAACGAGTAGTCGTAGCGGTCGAGATGGTCGGGTGTGATGTTCATCAAGACTCCGATGTCGGCCTTGAAGCGGAACATTCCATCGAGCTGGAACGAGCTCAACTCCAAAACATACCAGTCGTACTCTCCCGTTGCTACGGAGTAGGCAAATGACTCTCCGATGTTTCCGCCGAGAGCCACGTTGGCACCACTATCGAGCATAATCTTATAGATGAGCGATGTTGTGGTGGTCTTACCGTTGCTGCCTGTAATGCAGATAGTGCGAGCCTTGCCCATATAGCGGCATGCGAACTCCATCTCCGAGATTACAGGCACACCCTTTTCGTGCAGAGCCTTTACAAGGGGCGCCTTGTCGGGGATACCCGGCGATTTGATGACCTCCGAGGCTGTGAGGATGCGCTCTACGGAGTGTCCTCCCTCCTCGTACTCCACACCCCACTCGTCGAGGCGCGAACGGTAGAGTGGTGATATCTGCCCCATATCTGAGAGCAGAACGTCGAATCCCTGTTTCTTAGCGAGAATGGCCGAGCCATAGCCGCTGATACCGCCTCCGAGAACTGCTATAAATCGCTTTGCCATCGTCTATCTAATTTTGAGTGTTACGAGTGTAAGTGCGGCAAGAATGATGGAAACGATAGTAAATCGAATCATAATTTTTGTCTCAAATACCCCCTTCATCTGATAGTGGTGATGCAGAGGCGACATCAAGAAGATGCGTCGTCCCTCTCCATACTTGCGTCGTGTATATTTGAAGTAGCCAACCTGTAACATTACCACCACGGCCTCGGCCAAGAATATGCCGCAGAGGAGAGGTAGAAGCAGCTCTTTGCGGATGCAGAGGGCGAATACAGCGATGATGCCGCCGATAGCGAGCGAACCGGTGTCGCCCATAAAAATCTGTGCAGGGAAGGAGTTATACCACAAGAAACCAATCAATGCTCCCACCATTGCGGCTCCGAATACCATCAACTCTCCACTGTTTGGAATATACATAATGTGGAGATAGTCCGCATAGATGGTGTTTCCCGAGAGGTATGCCAGCACTGCCAATACCCCGACAATAGGTATAGACACTCCCGTAAGTAGCCCATCCAAGCCATCAGTAAGGTTGGCTCCATTCGATACGGCCGTGATGATAAAGATTGCAATCAACACATAGAGTATCCAAGCCAAGGTTTTGTTTCCTCCAACCAACCAACTATAGTCAAACTCGTTGTCCTTAATGAATGGTATGGTGGTCTTGGTGGTCTTCATGACATCCTCGCTAAGGCGAATCTGTTCGGCCGGAGCGATTATGGTCTCTCCCGTTGTATCATCAACAATGTGCTTTTCGATAGGTACGGTGGTGTATTCGCGTATTACAATATCCTCCGAGAAACACATTACGGTTCCTACGATGAGTCCTAAGCCTACCTGGCCGATAATCTTGAACTTGCCCTTCAGTCCATCCTTGTTGTGGCGGAAAACCTTGATGTAGTCGTCGAGGAATCCGAGTACTCCGCACCATACAGTCGCAACGAGCAACAAAATGGTGTAGATATTGTCGAGGCGGGCAAAGAGCAACACGGGTATAACAATGGCGAGGAGTATAATTACACCACCCATAGTAGGTGTTCCCTTCTTTTCGAGTTGCCCCTCCAAACCGAGGTCGCGGATGCTCTCGCCAATCTGGTGGCGTTGCAGAGAACGAATAATGCCTTTGCCGCAGTAGATAACAAACAACAATGCGGTTACTACTGCCATAACCGAACGAAAACTGATGTAGCGCATCAATCCGGAACCCGGAAGGTCGATGATGCTGTTCAAATAGTCAAAAAGATGGTATAACATAGTTAAAGTTGATAGTTACAAAATTAAAACTCCTCACGATTCGCTCTCTATCGGCCGAATTTGTCGAACCACCCCTTTACCTCCTCTTTGTCGTTAAAGTGGTGTTTTTCGGTGCCAATAATTTGGTAATCTTCGTGGCCCTTGCCCGCAAGAAGGATTATGTCGCGTGGCTCGGCAAGCATAACCGCTGTCTTGATTGCCTCGTGGCGGTCGGTAATCTTGAGGTACTTATCTCCGACCTCGACACCCTCCTCCATCTCGCGCAGAATCTGCTCGGGATCTTCGGTGCGGGGGTTGTCCGATGTGAATATGGCAATATCGGCCATCTTTGCTGTCATGCCACCCATTATTGGTCGTTTGCTCTTGTCGCGGTCGCCTCCGCAGCCGCAAATCACAATGAGTCGTTGCCCATTCTGACGCAACTCGTCAATGGTGCGGATGATATTCTCGAGGGCATCAGGAGTGTGGGCGAAATCCACCACAGCCATAGTGCCATCTTTTGCCACTACAGTCTCGAAGCGGCCATTTACGGGGTGTAATATGCTCATATGAGCGAGAATATCCTCCGGCTCAAAGCCGAGTAATACCGCCGTGCCGTAAACCGTAAGAAGGTTGTAGGCGTTGAAACGTCCAAGGAATTGCACCCAAACATCCTTGTCGTTTATGCGCAACTGCATACCCTCAATCACCATCTCAAGAAGCTTTGCACGAAAATCGGCCATCTTCTGCAATGAGAGGGTATGGCGCGAAGCCTTTGTGTTCTGCAACATCACCTCGCCATTGCGGTCGTCGATATTCACCAATGCAAAGGCCGACTTTGGCAGATTGTCGAAGAGCGACTTTTTGGCCCGAATGTACTCGGCAAAGGTTTTGTGGTAGTCGAGGTGCTCGTGAGTGATATTCGTGAAGAGAGCACCCGTAAAGTGCAAACCGCGAATACGCTGCTGCACTATGGCGTGCGAAGAGCACTCCATAAAGCAGTAATCGCACCCCTCATCGACCATCTCGCGCATCATTGCATTGAGGCGTATGGCATCGGGAGTAGTGTGAGTCGAAACGATTTCGCGTAGGCCAACCTTATACACTACTGTCGAGATAAGTCCGGCCTTATATCCCATAGATTGAACCAACTCGTAGAGGAGTGTTGCAATGGTAGTTTTTCCGTTTGTGCCCGTAACTCCCACAACCTTCAACTCGTGTGAAGGGTTGCCATAGAAGTTTGATGCTATATCTCCCATCGCAATATTGCTATCCGGTACTACAACAAAGGTGCATCCGGCCTCTTTGACCTCCTCGGGTATGTGTTGGCAGACCACAGCCTTGGCACCGCGCTCAATAGCTCCGGCGATATAGTTGTGGCCATCTACCACCGTGCCGGCAACTGCAAAGAAACAACTCCCCTCGCAAGCCGAACGAGAGTCGTAGGTCAGGGAGGATATCTCCACCTCCACATCTCCCGTTACGGAGCAGATATCCACTCCGTTAATCAATTCTGAAAGTATCATCGTAGTTCAATCTTTATTCGTTTTCCACTCTTTTTTATCTCTGTTCCTGCCTCGAGACTCTGTCTGACAACCTTGCCTTGACCATCGACCTCTACATGTAATCCACACTTCTCGAGCAGAAAAAGTGCATCGTTAAGTCCCAAACCTACAACATCCGGTACACGTGTAGGGTCCAGGTTGAGACTCTTCACATTGAGTTTGTTATTGCTGATGCCGGCAATTTGCGAGAAGCTATGCTCCAACGTCTGGGCATTTCTGAAATCTCGGTTATAGAGGTATGTGGCTACACGCTTTTGAACAGGTCCTGCAATATCGCCACCATAGTAGGCCTTGCCACTCTGCTTCTTTGTAAAGATAGCCGTCATAAGGATATAGCGCGGATTCTCGGCCGGCAGATAGGTGACCATCGAACCGTAGTAGAAGTTGTCGCTACGTTTGTATGAAACCTTGTTTATCTCCGTTTCCACCTGTGCCGTGCCGGTTTTGGAGCCGCTGTTGAAGGAGCAGGCCTTTGGTCCAAAGAATCGTTTTCCGGTACCATTCTTCGATGCCTCTTCCATAAAAGAGCGAAGGGTAGATGCGATTTGAGGAGAGCAAATCTGCGGATCGATAATCTTTACAGGGTTTTCGTTTATGACAACACCATCGCGTTCGGTACGCAAGAATAGTCGTGGAGCCACCATCTTGCCGTTGTTGATAATGGCATTGTAGAGCGTAATGGTGTGGAGTGGTGTAATCTCCAAACCATAGCCGTATGCCATATTTACGAGTGCGTTGAAACGCGAATGGTGCTTGCGGGTGAGGTTGGGAATATATCCGAATCTCGCGCCCAGCTCCTCCAATCCCACCTTCTCGTGAAGATGTAACTTGCGACAGAAGTCTGAATATACCCACGGCTCTTCGCCAAATTTGTCGAAAACAGCCTTTGTGAAGTATATATTAGAGGATTCGGAGAAGGCTAAACGCATATCGGCATAGCCATTATTATCTTTGCCTATTGCATGCGAATCTTCCACTGTAGCTTTTGCCTTATCTCCGCCGACAGGTACACGATTACCCATCTCGCAGTAATATGTCTTAGACTCGGGCACCCCATGCTCGAGCAGTGCCATAGCCGATACGAGTTTGAAGGTTGAGCCGGGGTTTACACGGACTCCGATAGCGTAGTTCTGCTCTTCGGCGCAAGTTGAGCCGTTACGCTTGAGATTCACCATCGCCAAAATGTCGCCCGTTGCGCAATCCATAACGAGTGTTGTTCCCCAAATTGCATTCTGGGCAATAAGCTGATCACTCAGGGCATTGTTTGCAATCTCTTGGATATTCATATCGAGGGTTGTAACAACATCGTAACCCTCTACAGCGGTGATGTTCTTCTCATCCTCCACACGGATTCTGTGTCCCGGGGCGATAGTCTGCATAACCTGACGGCCGTGCTTACCCTCGAGTGTATCCTGCATGGCGAACTCTATACCATACGGCTTTTTTCTGTCGAGGCGACCAATCGTTCGCAAAGCAAGAGCCCCTTGTGGATATACGCGGTAGTCGCTATTCTTGGTGCGGTATGTGATGTCGAGACCATCGCGAAGCAGAGGAAAGTCCTTTATCTCGTACCACTCATTTATATCCACATCGCGGAACAAGCGGTGTTCGATATGCTTACGCTTGGTAACCGTATATGTGGTGTCGTATTTTGTCTCTTTCCAAAATTGCCACCACTTTGGTTCGATAGTTTTGACATTCATTTTGCGCTGGATGGCCTTTTCGCGATAGGCTATCAACTCATCGTAGTAACTATCTGCAGTGCGGTCTCCAAAGTAATCGGCAAGGTTGCGAGAGAGCTCCTTTGCATTCTTGCAATATTTGCGGTAGTTGTCGAAACGCTCATTTCCGTAATCTATGAGGAGCGTCTTGCGAGTGATGGATGTTGCCAAAACCTCTCCGTTGCGGCCATATATCGTACCTCTATGGCTGAGAACGGTATCGGTAGAGATGATTGCTTCGGATTTAACCTCCTCGAACCCCTCTGTTACCTTTTTGTTGAAAGTGATGGCAACAAGCGTATAGATGAGTATGGCAAAGGCTGCACCCGTGAAGAACAGGTGTAGAGTTCTGATACGCTTGGTTATATCGGCCTTAATCTTATATCTTTGCTCATCCATAAAGTGTGACTATTTGACCACTATGGGAGTGGTGTCGGGGTCTCTCAAATCTATTCCCTTTTGCTGTAATTGTTGCAGTATGGCCGAGTGGGAGGTTTGCTGAGTGCGTGCCTCCATTGTTCGTATGGCGCGCTCCTCGAGACGTACTACCTCCTTTCTTAGGTTGCTGCACTGGAGGTCCATATTCAGCGACGCGAATATTACAGCAAGGCTTATCATAAAGATAATTCCAAGCATGGTAAATAGGTTATAAACCCTCTGTGCCTCATTTACTATCAATATCTCGCCGGTGAAGATATTGCTAATCCAGATTACCCAACGTGGGTACTTGCGGGGGCTGTTGGCTATCTCTGCCTCCTCCTCGAGTGCAAGGTCGTTTGCGATATCCTCGTCGGCAGCTCCCGAATGTACGCGGCGAATTTCGGTGCGTACAACACGGCGCAACGCCTCATCGGCCTCGCGTTGAGCAATTTCCTCTTTAGAATCGGTGAAATATTCACTCTCGTCGTACTCTGCCATAACTCTTCAAATCTATAATTTTATCGCCGCGCGAAGTTTTGCCGAACGCGAACGTGAGTTTATCTCCAACTCCTCCTTGGTAGGGATAACGGGTTTGCGTGTAACAATCTCGAACGGGGTGGTAGCACGTCCGAAAAAGTCCTTCTCTACCTTACCCTCGAAGTTGCCGCTGCGCATAAAATTCTTTACAAGACGGTCCTCCAACGAGTGGTAGGATATCACCACCAATCGGCCACCCGGCTTCAGCACCTTGAGACTCTGCTCCAGAGCCATCTTCAGTGCCTCCATCTCGCCATTTACCTCGATACGCAGTGCTTGAAACAACTTTGTGAGGAACTTGGCTTCATCCTTTTTGGGGGTGCAGAGGGCGACGGCCTGCACAAGTTGTGCGGTGGTCTTTATCTCCTCCAATGCTCGTGCGCGAGCAATACATGCAGCAATTTTCCAAGTGGTCTCCAACTCGCCATACTGCGAAAGAATTACCGCCAACTCCTCCTCCGAGTAGGTGTTCACAATATCTGCCGCCGTGCGACCTCCCCGCTGATTCATTCTCATATCAAGCGGAGCATCGCCACGGAAGGAGAATCCTCGCTCCTTGGCATCGAAGTGGTGTGAGGATACGCCCAAATCGGCCAATATTCCATCCACCTCCCTTACCCCACGCAGACGTAGTGCCGAGCGAAGGAATCGAAAATTGCTCTCTACAAAGTGGAAGTGTTCGTCATCCGGAGCGTTTGCCAAGGTGTCCCTATCCTGGTCGAAAGAGTAGAGAGCTCCACCTTCGCCCAACTCCTCGAGGATTCGGCGAGTATGACCTCCACCGCCAAAAGTGAGGTCGGCGTATGTGCCATTACTCTTTATGTCGAGCAATGCTATAGACTCTTCGAGCAAAACGGGAGTGTGGTACGATGACATAACAACTGCGCAATATTGGCACAAAGGTAGTGATTTTAGTTGTAAAGTAAAAAAGTTTATAGTATGATTTTATCATACGTATAAAAAAATGATATCCGAAAGTCTGGGAAACTTTCGGATATCCGATGTTAGGTTAGTTAGGTTAATGAGCAAGTGGGAGAACCCCACATTTGTATTGCAAATATACAGCGTTTTTTAATAATTGCAAACTTTTTGTGATATTTTTTAACTGTTTTTTACTTTTTCGGTAAAAAATTATAATCAAAATGGTTGAAATGGTTGATTTTTGTAATTTATAATAGGGGGTGGGTAGGGTGGTGCGAGCTATCTACACAAAAAAACCGTTGAACTTTCATTCAACGGTTTAGTGCCCAGGACGAGACTCGAACTCACACGGGCTAATGCCCACTACCCCCTCAAAGTAGCGTGTCTACCAATTCCACCACCTGGGCTTTGAGGAGCCAATTCTTTCAAATCAGCGTGGCAAAGGTACGCAAAAATTTGATACCTGCAAACTTTTCCTGCAAAAAATTACTACTTTTTTCTCTTTAGTGCCAAAAAAGTTCGGAAAATGCCTCCCATCCGAAGAATTTGTTTAATAATTTTGCGAGGCGATAGCCTGCCTTGCACACCATCTCCTCGGCGAGTTTGCCGAATATGTTGCGATATTCGCGCGAATCTATTGTTGCTCCCTCTTTGCGTTGCGAGAATACCATACTATAGTGGTGTGCGTACGGCCGAGACCGCCGTACGCACACCACATATCATTGCTACTGCAGTGCAGAGCCAATGAGTCCTCTTTACACGAGAGATTATGCTCGTTTGATAGCAATCTTCAACGGAATGTCGTTCACGTCACTTGCCACCACAAACTCGCCTTGAGGCTCGGCTACGGTCTTGACACTTACGGCCAAAGTCTGCTGACCGATATATGCTGCGAAGTCTGCAACGGCACCGCGAACAGCCTCGATATCCTCAATCTCAACCTCAATCTTGTCGGTAACCTCCAATCCCGAATCCTTGCGAATATTCTGGATACGGTTTACCAACTCGCGAGCAACACCCTCCTTCAGCAACTCGTCGGTGAGTGTAATGTCGAGTGCTACGGTCAATTTACCCTCGCTTGTAACCAACCATCCCGGCATATCCTCCGATGTAATCTCGAAGTCGGCAGGAGTTACGGTAATCTGCTCGCCACCCATATCAAGTACGATTTCAGTAGAAGCCTCAATTTCTGAAATCTTCTCCTGCGAGAACTCGGCGGTCATCGCAGCAATCTGCTTCATATACTTGCCATAGCGAGGTCCGAGGGTTTTGAAGTTAGGCTTGATGCGCTTGGTTATAAGACCTGTAGTTTCGCGGATAAGCTCCATCTCCTTAATATTTACCTCGTTGAGAATAAGCGATTTAACGGCCGATAGCAACTCCTCGGTGTTGTCGTCAAGCACAGGAATAAGAACCTTTGCCAGCGGCTGACGAACCTTGATATTTACCTTGCGGCGCAATGCGAGTACCATTGATGATACCTGCTGCGCCATCGACATCATATCCTCGAGGCGACCATCAATAAGCGACTCGTCGCACTTAGGGAACAATGCAAGGTGAACGGAATCCTCCGAGTGGCGACCACTCAAGGCGTTGAGGTCGCAGAAGATGCGGTCCGAGATAAATGGCGCAAACGGAGCAGCCAACTTTGCAACGGTCTCAAGGCAGGTGTAGAGAGTCTGATAAGCCGAGAGTTTATCCTCATTCATCTCACCACCCCAGAAACGCTTACGGTTGAGGCGAACGTACCAGTTGGAGAGGTTCTCGCCCACAAACTCCTGAATAGCACGTGCTGCAGGGGTTGGGTCGTAATCCTCGAGCGATGCGGTAACATCCTTGACGAGGGTGTTCAACAACGAGATAATCCAGCGGTCAATCTCCGGACGACGCTCCATAGGAACCTCGGCCTCCCTACCTGTAAAGCCGTCGATATTGGCGTAGAGCGCAAAGAACGAGTAGGTGTTGTAGAGTGTTCCGAAGAACTTACGACGTACCTCATCTACTCCCTCAACATCGAACTTGAGGTTGTCCCAAGGGTCGGAGTTGGCAATCATATACCAACGAGTAGCATCGGCTCCATACTTGTTGAGCACCTCGAATGGATCTACGGCATTGCCGAGACGCTTCGACATCTTGTTGCCATTCTTGTCGAGTACCAAACCGTTCGATATGATGTTTTTGAAGGCTACGCTGTCGAACAGCATTGTAGCGATTGCATGCAGGGTGAAGAACCATCCACGAGTCTGATCGACACCCTCGGCGATAAAGTCGGCAGGGAACAGCTTGTCGAAGCAGTCCGAGTTCTCGAACGGATAGTGTCGCTGTGCGTAAGGCATAGCACCCGAGTCGAACCAAACATCAATCAAATCGCTCTCACGACGCATAGGCTCGCCCTTCGACGATACCAAAACGATGTTATCCACGTATGGCTTGTGGAGGTCGATATTGTCGGTAGAGTAGTTCTCGGCCGACATATCTCCAACCTTAAAGTTCTTATATGGATTCTCGGTCATAAAGCCCGCCTCGATTGACTTCTCAATCTCCGCCATAAGCTCCTCAACTGAGCCGATACACTTCATCTCCGAGTAGTCTTCGGTAGCCCAGATTGGGAGTGGTGTGCCCCAGAAGCGCGAACGCGAGAGGTTCCAATCTACCAATCCCTCCAACCACTTGCCAAAACGTCCCGAACCTGTGCTTTCAGGCTGCCATTTAATAGTGTCGTTCAACTCCATCATACGCTCGCGGAGTGCTGTAGTGCGGATAAACCACGAGTCGAGAGGGTAGTACAATACAGGCTTGTCGGTACGCCAGCAGTGTGGGTACGAGTGGGTGTGTTTCTCAATCTTGAAGACCTTGCTTTCACCCTTGAGCATTACGCAGATGTCGATATCGAGCGTGGTGTCGCTCTCGGCCAAAGCGGCATCGTAAGCATTCTTAACGTAGCGGCCTGCCCACTCCTTGTAGAGTTCGATATCAACATACTTCTCAACGAACTCCTTGTCCAAATCCTCCAGGCGGAAGAATCGTCCCGAACGATCAACCATAGGGCAGTTCTTACCTGCGACATCGACCATAAATAGAGGCACGATGCCTGCTGCACGAGCTACGCGGTCGTCATCTGCACCAAAGGTAGGCGCAATATGAACGATACCCGTACCGTCCGATGTTGTTACGTAGTCGCCTACGATTACGCGGAACGCATCGCCCATAGGTTTAACCCACGGAATCAACTGCTCGTAGCGGATGCCTTCCAACTCCTTGCTCTTGAAGGTCTGCTCCTCCACCTCAAATGTGCCCTCCTGCTTCTTGCCGAAGTAGGAGCCTACCAGCTCTTTCGCCATAATGATAGTCTGGCGTGCCTCGGTATATGGATTCTGACACTTTACCCTAACATATTCTATCGAAGGGCCTACGCAGAGTGCGGTGTTTGATGGAAGGGTCCATGGAGTGGTAGTCCAAGCAAGGAAGAATACCTCGCCCTCGGCATCTGCAAAGAGGTGCTCGCTCTTCTCATCGCGTACAATGCGGAATTGCGCCGTACAGGTGGTATCCTTAACGTCGCGGTAGCAACCAGGCTGGTTTAGCTCGTGTGTCGAGAGTCCCGTACCTGCTGCAGGTGAGTATGGCTGAATGGTGTAACCCTTGTAGAGCAACCCCTTGTCGTAGAGTCTCTTAAGGAGATACCACAAAGTCTCAATATATTTGTTGTCGTATGTAATATATGGGTCATCGAGATTTACCCAATAGCCCATCTGGTGGGTGAGGTCGCTCCAAACATCGGTAAATTTCATCACATCCTCGCGGCAGCGACGATTGTACTCCTCTACGGTAATTTTCTTGCCGATATCCTCTTTGGTGATGCCGAGAGTCTTTTCAACGCCCAACTCTACGGGCAGACCGTGCGTATCCCAACCGGCCTTGCGGTTTACGCGGTAGCCCTGCTGTGTCTTGTAACGACAGAATACATCTTTGATGGTACGCGCCATAACGTGGTGGATACCCGGCATACCATTTGCTGATGGCGGTCCCTCGTAGAAGATGAAAGCTGGAGCGCCTTCGCGTGTCTCTATACTTTTTGCAAAAGTGTTCTTCTTGTCCCACTCTGCCAAAACATCATTGGCGAGTGCCGATAAATCTAAATTCTTATACTCCTTGAATTTCATACGACAAATTAAATTCAAAAATAGTTTCAGTTACAATCGTGCAAAAGTACAAATAAAAAACGGAAAACTAAAAGTTTTCGCCCAAGAAACTGCACGATTGTTGATTTGTTTGGTCGAAAAAGAGCTAATTATGACAAAATTGGGGAGTATTGCACTACTTTTTGTGGCTGTGGTGGTGCCTTTTGTGGCGGGGGCTTTCGATGTCCGAGGCAGAGTTATTTCGGCCACTTCGCGTCAGGGTCTCTCCGGAGCGACGGTTGTTGTCGATGGAAATTACCTAAAAGGAACGTCTACCGACTCGCTAGGATATTTCACTATCAATAGTTTGCAGGGCGGAGTGGCACGCTTCGAGGCGTCGAGTGTTGGCTATACGACAGTTCTAACACCCGAGTATATCATTTCGGCCTTTACGCCATTAGTTGAGATTGAGTTGGAGGAGGCAATAGTTGCTATCGAGGCGGTGACGGTTGCGCCTTCGCGATATGCTCGCGACATCGAGAGTCCGGTAAGCCAGCGCACCATCAGCATCGGTGAGCTGGAACGTAGTCCTGGCGCAAATCGCGATGTGGCGCGCATTGTCCGCACCCTGCCAGGTGTGGCATTTTCGCCTATCGGCTATCGTAACGACTTGATTGTAAGAGGTGGCGGCCCGTCGGAGAATGTTTTCTACATTGACGGCATCGAAATTCCCAATATCAACCACTTTGCTACACAAGGTGCATCGGGTGGTCCTGTCAGTATTCTCAATGCCGACCTTATCCGTCAGGTGAAGTTCTACACAGGAGCCTTTCCTGTGGATAGGGGTAATGCACTCAGCTCGGTTATGGATATAACTCTGCGCGATGGAAACCCCGACAAGCAACGCTTCAAGGCGACGCTCGGAGCTTCGGAGGTAGCTTTTAGTGGCAGTGGTCACTTCGACGAGCGGGCTACCTACATTGTTTCGGTGCGTCAATCCTATCTGCAACTGCTTTTTAAGTTGCTCGGGTTGCCGTTTCTGCCTAATTATATAGATGCACAGGCGAAAGTTCGTGTTCGCCCGTCGGCGCGTTACGAAATAACATTTTTGGGTCTTATGGGAGTGGATAATATGCGCCTCAATCTCGATGAGAGAGGCGAGGAGAATGAGTATATCCTGAGCTATATACCCAAAATCGAACAGGAGACTTTTACTCTTGGCGCTTCGATGAGACACTTCGGCGGCAAGCATATCCAAACTTTGTCGGTGGGGTATAGCTATCTGGCTAATCGCAATAAAAAATATATCGATAACGACGAGTCAAAAGAGGAAAATTTGCGTCTTCGATTGCGCTCAAAGGAGGGTAAGGTGACAGCTCGTTTCGAAAATCGCTCGCTGCTCGGAAGGTGGCGATTGCGTGAGGGCGCAGAGTTGTCGTTACGCCACTTTTTCACCTCGTCGAAGCAGCTTCTATCGAGCGGTGAACGCTCCTATTTCGACTACGTTACACGCCTTACCTTTGCTAGTTATGCACTATTTTTCTCGGCCGACTATAGCTCGATGAATGAGCGACTTACCGCCTCGATGGGTGTGCGTGTTGATGGTGCTTCCTACTCCTCGAAAATGGCTCAGCCGTGGCGACAATTCTCGCCGCGAGCCTCCATATCATACTCACTCGGCAAGGGCTTCTATGTGAGTGGTAGTACGGGCCTCTATTATGAGCTGCCACCACTCACTGCGCTCGGTTTTCGCGAGAGCGGAGAGCTCGTCAATAGATCGTTGGATTATATGCGAGTATTCTCCTCGGCGGTGGGTGCGGAGTATCGCCTGCGTGAGAGCTTGGCGGTGTCATTGGAGGGTTTCTGTAAGCTCTACTCGCAGGTGCCTTTGTCGCTATCGGACAATGTGCCACTCACCTGCAAGGGTAATGACTACGGTGTAACGGGTAACGAGGCTTTGATTTCGACGGCTCAAGGTCGGGCGTATGGTGCGGAGTTGTCGGCTCGCTGGCAGATTCCGAATAGGGTGAATGTTGTTGGAGCTTTTACGCTCTATTGGAGCGAGTATCGCAGCAATCGCCACTCGCCCTATATTCCCTCGGCGTGGGATAATCGCTGGATAGCGAATGTGAGTGGTACTTACGATTTCCCGCATCGTTGGAGCCTTGGTGCCAAGTTGAGTGCTATAGGAGGTGCGCCATATACGCCATACGACGAGGAGCAGACATCGCAAAAGCCATATTGGGACGCTACGGGACGAGCCGCTCTCGACTATTCGCGTTACAATGAGGGGCGCCTAAAACCATTTGTTCAGCTCGATATTCGTGTGGATAAGGTGTGGGAGTTTAGAAGATGGACACTAGGTCTATATCTCGACCTCGAGAATGTGACATTCAGCAAGATAACCCTGCCCGATGCACTTTTGAGTACGGGTATAATAGAAAATCCCTCCGCCCCGATAGAGGAGCAGAGGTATCTTCTAAAGCGTATAAAACAGCGTAACGGAACGCTTGTACCCACCTTTGGTGTTACAGCCGAATTCTAGAATTTGCTCAGCACTTTGCGAACGCGCTTTTCGTGCGAAGCAAATTTCTTATCGATATCGGCATTGAATGCGCGGATATCGCTTGGCATACGCTTTGGCATATCAATCTTCGGCTGCTTAATTTTCAGAACTTTGCTTACAAACTCCTTGTTGAGAATATGCACGCCGTCGGCAATGGTGTTGTAGGCTTTGGCTTTGAATTCGCGCGATAGATTGCGCATTGCGGTACCGCTCACACACTTCGGAATTTCGCGCTTAGCCTTGACATATACAGGAACGGCCATACTCGATATTGGACTTCCGTTCATTACCAACATTCGCGGATTTTCGCCGTCGCATACGATTACAAACGCACCTACACTCGAGTAGCGTGCTACGGTGTGATTGTTACATACGTAGCGCTCTTTCGATTGGAGAACATTGCCATATTTTATGGAGTTGTACGAACGTGAATAGCCAATGAAATCCCACGGTGTGAAGCATCCTTTATGGGCGTTCATATTGTTCATTGTCAGGTTGTAACGACGCGAGGTTGCACCTTTGCTCTTCGCTATTCGGGCGTGCGAGAAGTTGGCGCGAACATCAAATCCAGCTTTACCTCGTTCTGCGACATCGTAGCGGCGATAGCCGAGGTCCCAAACCTCGAAATATGCGACAGCTCCGGTTGCGTCACCCACTCCGATATTCGATTTCATTCGGCGACTGCGCTTGGTGGTTCGGAGCAGCTCCTCGAACTCATCCACCGTTGCACAATTTGCCAAGCCGTGCCACATTGTCGCACCGCGTATGCGACGACGCTTGCAAGCCTTGTATTCCTCGACTGTTGCCGCCGGCATATTATTCGTTGCAGTGCTGATAAAGCCTAATCCCATCTCGTTAATGCCGGCAAAGATGTGATGACCGCCATCTTTGGTGTTCGACGTGATGGCTGTGTAGGCGTAGGTGCCATCATCAACATACTCTACGTGTGTGTTGTCGAAGGAGTTGTCGCGGTGTTTCCATAATAGGGGTACACCCTCGCTCGAACGGTTTGCTGCAACTATTGCCGAGGTACAGGCGTAGCTCTCGCCGTAGAGCAGAACGAATGTGGCCAAGGCAAGCAAAAATCTTCTCATACTCTCTATGTTTCGGGGTTAATATGTGCTTTTAGGTTACTCTTCGGGTGCAAACATCGGGTCCCAAGCAGGCAACATTACAGGCTTCTGCTTAAGCATATCGAGGATATCTTGCGGAACATACTTGCGTTCCACAACAAGGCGGAACATATACTCGTTGAACCACTCGTCGGTCATTATAAGGTTGCCCTTATAGCCCGATTTTAAGCCCCAGCTGTTCTCCACCATCCACTTGCGCGGAGTGCCATTGCTGTCGAGGTCCACGGCGATAAGTGTCATTGCGTGTGAGGAGCCGCTGGCATATGTCATAACCCTCTCGCGCTTGTTCATCGAAAACTTGGTGCGGAAGAGCGATTCATAGTCGTAGTTGGCCAAATCGAGAGTACCCTTGTTGCGGTCGAAGAATTTGCCCACGTCGCAGGAGAAGTACATTGCGGTATTATCCTTGATTGAGGCGATTGCCATCTCCTTTATACGTTCGATTGGAAGGTTGATGTAGAGCCAATTCTCGCCGTCGTAGACGTGGCGGTCGTACTCGATTTCGTAGACCTTGCCATACTCGCGAGTAGGGTCATTCATAACCATTATGTAGTTATTCTCGAGGTCTTCGCCTATATATTTGTCGTAGAATGATTTAGGGGTGTATTTTGCGGTCGAAAGAACCTCTCCTTTGCGGTTGCGGTGGGTCCACTCAAATTCGGTTGGAGGAACGCCTAAACACTCCACCAAAATACGGTAAATTTCGGTTAGCTGCTCAACCTTCAGCTTTGTGGCCTCCTTCTCGTTCTTGGCTGCGCGGAGGGCAAGTGCAAATTCGCGAAGCTTGAGCGAAAGAATTGTACGCATATGGCGAGTATTATTACTCTGGAAGGTCTCGGGCATAGCCTCTTTTGGCACAAGGCCATACTTCATAATCAGATTCGAGACACCCGTGAATTGTCCGCCGTCGCCGATAGGGTGGCGGAACAGCCAATCGACCTTTCTGTCGCCAACAGGGAGTGAACGAGTGTCGATAATGGCTTGCAAAAAGAGGTTCGATTTTTCGAGCAAATCGTAGAACGAGCAGTAGTTCTGCGAGAACTCCATCGACGAGAGATTGTGTTTTTCTATCATCTTGGCACGCAAAACATTGAGTCCTGTAAATAACCAACAACGTCCTGACGACTTCTGGTTGGTGATGCCACGAGTCTTAACTCGGTGCGAGAAGTGGGTGTCGCACATTGCGAGGTTGTCGCCATTGATGGAGAGGGTGGCGATAGATGTGCTTGCAAGTGCATTTTTCACCGCCTTCTGCTCGGGCGATGCGGTGTATCCTCTGCGGAGTTGGTCAAGGGTTTTTGAATCGATGCCGCCACCTGCGGTTTGAGCCGATGCACCACAAAGTGATAGGGCGGCGAGTAGGGAGATAAATAGTCTCTTCATATCTGTTTAGCTTTTGTTTAGTCGTTAATTTTCTACAAAGATAGTGGATGTGGGGCGAAAAAACAATAGTTTTTTTGGAGTATGTGCAAAAGTTCCATTCAAAATGAGTATATTTGCGGGCTAATGTAGTAATAAAGGTATGAGAAGATTTACATTACTTATAATGTTGGCATTGACGATTGTTGGAGCAATCTCATGCGACAAGACCATTGTCGGTGTAAAATATACCACGTTGGAGTGCAAAACAAAGGGCTTCTCCGAAGGGGCAAAAGAGACCGCTGCATCGTGGGGTGAAGGTGAGCATTTCTACCTCTATCGTTCGGAGGATTGGACCGTGGCTCTGATGTCGCAAACCTCGCAAGGAGGCTCTGCGACCGCAACTTTCGGTGGTAGCACTGCGGGCACAAGGTCGGGTTATTATGCGGTACGTCCGGCTTCGGCTGCGGGAGCTATCCGCTTGAGTGGTGCGCTGCCGGTCGATGTCGAACCATCGAATATCTTCTTTGCCGACGAAAATTCGGCAACTGTAGTGCCACAGATTGGTTCGGGCGACGAGGGTGGCCTTACCTTTAAGAGTATGTTTGGTGCATTAAAATTCGATATCTCGGGTTGTGAGGGAATTTCGATGTTGAAGGCCTCTGTTCCAAACAAGGAGCATGGCCTCTGCGGAACATTCTACTACAATTTCAAGCAGGAGGTGATTATAGACAATGGCGTATCGTATAGTGTGACGAGAGAACTCCCTCTCGCCCTAAATACCGTAAATGGCGGAGAGGTATATTTGGCACTCCCTGCCGGCAAGTACTCAAAGGTTGAGTTGCTGGTGTCCGATACGGGTTCGGGCAATAAGATATTGTATCTTGCCGAAAATGTGCAGGTTCGCCGCGGCGTTGTAACCGATGTGACGAGTGTGAAGCCTTCCGTAATACCTCAAATTATCGGTTGCTGGCATCTGAAGAGTTTCTGTGGCGCAGAGCCTGACGCAGAGCTCTATATGGAGTTCGCTACTGACTATACCTTTACTATTCTGCAGCGTACCGAGATTACGGGCTTTAAGCAGTTTAGTGGTACATTTACCATAGATGTAGATAATTCGACTATTTCGGGCAAGTATAGCGATGGAGAGAGCTGGGGCGACAGCTATAAGTTCAGCATTAGCGATGCCGGCGAATTGGTTATGACGAGCGTGTCGAATGGAGATGAGCAGTCGGTGTACGAGGTATCGGAGATGCCTTATGCCGCTTCAGTTCAGCTCTATAGCCGCGCTGCCGCACACGATGTTAAACCGTTGTAAATGAGGGAGGAGAGATGAAAAAGTTTGTATATATAGTTTTTGGAGCAGTTCTGTTGGCGGGATGTACTGCCGACTTGGAGAGTCAGCGCGTTTCGCTCGATGGGGCATCGTCGGATAAGATATTGAACGAGGCGCAGGGCTGTGTTAAGGGCACAATCTTGGTGCGCTTCAACGCCGAGGCCGAGAGTCGCTTGGCAGAGGGCGTTACACGCAGTGGAGCAACCCGTACGGGCTTGAGTGGTGTGGATGCACTCTTGGATGGAGTGCAGGGTTATGCCGTAGAGCCTGTTTTTGTCGTAACGGAGAAAAACCGCGAGAAGGTCTATTCGCGTGGCCTACACCTCTGGTACGAGATTCGTTTCGACGAGGAGTCTGATGTTGAGGCTCTTGCTGCCGATTTGGCAAAGGTTGCCGAGGTTGATAGAGTGCAGTTTTCGCACAAGATTCGCCGAGTGAGCGATGCACAAACTATAGCTGTAAAGCCATCTACACGTGCCTCTCACTTGGGCTCCAGAGGCTCTATACCTTTCAATGACTCGTATGCAAAATATCAGTGGTCGTTAAACCACTTGGGCGACAATAGCGAGGTGTGGGACAATGGTTACGTCTCGGGCTTGGCTGCGCCTGAGTATGGTGCCGATGTGAATGTTGTTCCGGCTTGGAAGTTGTGCAAGGGCGACCCTTCGATTGTGGTGGCCGTTGTGGATGAGGGCGTTATGTACAACCATGAGGATTTGGCCGACAATATGTGGGTTAATGGTGCCGAGATTGATGGCGACGGTATCGACAACGATAATAATGGATATGTGGACGATATCTACGGCTACAACTTTGTGCGAATGGAGAGCACAATCTCTTGGACCCACGACGACGACTCGGGACACGGAACACACGTTGCAGGTATCGTCTCGGCAGTGAACGATAATGGTGTCGGAATCTGTGGTATTGCAGGAGGTAGCGGCAAGAAGGATGGTGTGAAGATAATGTCGATTCAGGTGTTCCGAGGTCAGGCTACCTCTTCGGAGAGAAACTTGGTTAAGGGAATGCAGTATGCCGCCGACAATGGTGCGCATATCCTCCAGTGTAGTTGGGGCTATGATGCTTGGAGTGGCAATTACAATGACTACAATCCTCGCAACGATTATGGCTACAAGGCTTCGTGCCGATTGGAGGCAGAGGCTATCGACTACTTTGTGGCAAATGCGGGCGACGAGAATGGCCCTATCGAGGGCGGTTTGGTAATCTTTGCAGCCGGAAACGATGGCTACGCCTATACCGCCTATCCTGCGGCATATAAACCCTGTGTGGCTGTCGCGTCATTTTCGCCATCGCTTCGCCCTGCCTACTATACCGACTACGGCATCGGTACCGATATTGTTGCTCCTGGCGGAGAGTCGTTGTATGCCAATGGAGCAATACTCTCGACCATTCCGGAGAAGTTCGACGACCCTTCACTACCGAACTACGGTTTGATGCAGGGAACGTCGCAGGCTTGCCCTCACGTCTCGGGAGTTGCGGCACTCGGTCTCTCCTACGCCAAGCAACTCGGCAAAAGATATACGGCAGAGGAGTTTCGTTCGATGTTGCTCTCGGCGACAAACAATATCGACCCATTCCTTACAGGCTCGATAAAGATTACCTTCGAGAATGGTGCTACCAAGACAATCTCCTATCCTGCTTACAAGGGTAAGTTGGGTGCAGGATATGTCGATGCCTACAAACTCCTCCTGCAGATTGAGGGTACCCCTTATGTGGTTGTCGAGACGGGTAATGAGTCGGCTATCGATCTGTCGAAATATTTTGGAGAGGGTGTTCACAATGCCAAATTGCACAAGATTGAGATTTCGGACGAGGAGAGAGCCGCTATCGGCTTGGGTGATTGCCTCTTTGAGGCGGGCAAGTTGAATGTTACCTGCTCGAAAAGCGGTGTGGCGACCATTTCGATTACCCTTTTGGTAGGTGGAGGTTCGCTCAACGATAGTAACTTCCCATATCCGATTGAGGTTACCAAGACCTTTGTACTGATGGCAAAACGCGGCGTTGGCGCAAATGGCGGCTGGCTGTAGCGCGACAAACGTCGATAAGTTATAAACGGGAGGGCGAAAAAACTTTTAAGTTTTTCGCTCTCTTTTGTTATATTTTCACTTTGTTTTACTATCTTTGTAGAGGTATGAAGAGAGAGAGACTTATATTTTTGACCAACGATGATAGCTTCCGTAGTAAGGGTTTTGCGGCCGCTATCGAGGTTGCGCGACAATTTGGTCGCGTTATAGCTATTGCGCCCGATGCCCCACAAAGTGGAATGAGTCAGGCTATTACCATCTACAATCCACTATATCTGCGAAAAGTGCGCGACGAGGAGGGTGTTACGGTATATTCATTGAACGGAACTCCGGTGGATTGTGTAAAAATGGCCTTCGACCACCTCTTCCGTGACGAAAAGGTCGATTTGGTAATTTCGGGCATAAACCACGGCTCGAATGCTGCGGTGAATGTCCTCTATTCGGGAACTATGGGTGCTGCAATCGAGGCGGCCTTCTACAACATCCCGAGCATAGGACTATCTCTTACCGACCACGACCTTGATGCCGATTTTGAGGGTGCGGTTAAGTTTGGGCGGCAAATTGTGGAGGCTGTGCTTGGCGACGAGACGCTGCCTCGTCCATTGTGTCTAAATGTGAATGTTCCGAATATTCCGAGTGCCGAGATAAAGGGTGTGCGACTCTCGCGCCAGACGCGCGGATATTGGCGAGAGGAGTTCTTCAAGCGCACCGACCCGCACGGCAGAGAGTACTTCTGGCTTACGGGAGCCTTCTCTAATGCCGAGCCCGAGGCTGAAGATTCCGACGAGTGGGCATTGGCAAATGGCTATGTCTCGGTGGTACCTGTACAGGTGGATTTGACCGCCTACAAGCAGATGGAGCATTTGAGTAAGATTCTATAATCGAAGAGCTGAGAATATGCTGGGTGTCGGTTTGAAGATAACTATGGGTGTGATAATGGCTGTTCAGCTGTTAGCTATCGGTTATGCCGCCCATCTTATTCGTCGAACCAAGTACAATATCATTTGGACACTCTGCATTGTAGGCTTTGTAATCTCGTTTGTACAGCACCTTATCATTATCATCCAGCGAGGAGATATCGACTACGAGTTGTTTATCTTCCTCGATGTGTTGGTTTCGCTCTGTATAGTTATTGCGGTGTTGTTTGCGCACCGATTAGTCAGCCATATAGAACTTTTGACCTATCAGCGCGATCTCTATAGACGACGAATCCTCTCGGCTGTATTGCGTACCGAGGAGCGTTCGCGTTCGGAGTTTGCTAAGGAGTTGCACGACGGTATGGGGCCTCTGCTCTCCTCGGCAAAGATGTCTCTTTCGGCCATCTCCACCGAGAATATGGGGGAGACTCAAAAGGAGATATTGCGAAATACCCGTTTTGTGATAGATGAGGCAATTCACTCGGTACGTGAGATTTCGAGTAATATGTCGCCACAGATTCTGAATGATTTTGGATTGGCGCGAGGTGTCCAAAATTTCCTTTCGCGTATTGAGTCGTTGCACACCATAGAGATAGTCTTCGATACCAATCTTCATAAGGAGCGATTCGATAGCGATGTAGAGGTGGTACTCTATCGTGTGGTTTGCGAACTTATAAACAATTCGCTAAAACACTCTTCGTGTACAAAGATTGGGGTTTCGCTTATGAGGGATGGAACATTTTTGGAACTGAAATATTTTGATAATGGCAACGGATTTAATCCGGAGAGTGTGATGCTAAGCGGCATGGGGTTGTCGAATATAACCTCACGCATCGACTCATTGAGTGGAGAACTGAGTATCAATAGTGCCGAAGGCGAGGGTATGAGTGTTGTCGCGCGCATCAATACCGCAAAGACAGAACCCGTATCCCCTAAAAAACGTAGAAGAAGATGGAGCGAGAAATAAAGATTGCTTTGGTGGATGATCATACCCTGTTTCGCAATGGCTTGCGAGGGTTGATTAGTGGGCAGCGTAATTGCAGAGTTGTTGCAGAAGCGAGTGATGGCGCAGAGTTTTTGGAGTCGGCCGAGGCCCTCTCTGCCGATGTGGTATTTATGGATATTGCTATGCCTACGCTTTCGGGCGATAAGGCAACAGCAATGGCGTTGGAGCGCAGGCCCGACCTCAAAGTTATATGCCTCTCGATGTTTGGCGACGAGGAGTACTATTCGCGTATGGTCGAGGCGGGAGCGAAGGGCTTTCTGCTGAAGGACTCCTCGATTGAGGAGGTCTTTGCTGCCATAGAGGCGGTGATGAACAACGAGGAGTATATTTGCAGTGAGGTGATGAAGGCTCTCTCGGGTGCTATGCGCCGTAACGACGAGGCCGATATTCTCTCCGAAAGAGAGGTTGATGTACTCCTTGGCATATGTCGAGGCCTCTCCACGCAGGAGATTGCCGATGCGCTCTTTATCTCGAAGCGTACGGTAGATTCACACCGTGCAAATATCCTCGAAAAGACGGGCTCGAAGAATACGGCAAGCCTTGTGGTCTATGCCATAAAGCACAACCTGGTCGAGGTGTAGCCTAAATAGAGACAAAACCTTAAAACTACATATATTATGAACGTACAAAACATTATGCTCGACTTGGAGCGTAAGCACCCGGGCGAGAATGAGTATCTACAGGCGGTTCGCGAGGTGTTGGAGTCTATTGAAGATGTCTATAATCAGCACCCCGAGTTTGAGAAGGCAAAGATTTTTGAGCGTATGGTTGAGCCGGACCGCGTAATCACCTTCCGTGTGACGTGGGTGGATGATAGTGGCGAGATTCAGACCAACCTCGGCTACCGAGTACAGTTCAATTCGGCTATCGGCCCCTACAAGGGCGGTATCCGTTTCCACAAAGCGGTAAACCTCTCGATGTTGAAGTTCCTCGGCTTTGAGCAGACCTTCAAGAATGCCCTGACAACCCTGCCTATGGGTGGCGCAAAGGGAGGTTCCGATTTCGACCCTGTAGGCAAGAGTAATGCCGAGATTATGCGCTTCTGCCAGGCCTTTATGTTGGAGTTGTGGAAGAATATCGGTCCCGACACCGATGTTCCTGCCGGCGATGTTGGTGTAGGTGGTCGCGAGATTGGCTATATGTATGGTATGTACAAGAAGTTGGCACGTGAATACAATACGGGAGTATTGACGGGCAAAGGACTTACTTGGGGAGGTTCGCTGATTCGTCCCGAGGCGACAGGCTTTGGCGCATTGTACTTTGTGGAGCATATGCTCAGACGTGCAGGTCGCGAGTTGAAGGATGCCAAAATTGCTATCTCGGGCTTCGGAAATGTGGCTTGGGGCGCAGCGAAGAAGGCTACCGAGTTGGGTGCAAAGGTTATAGCTGTCTCGGGTCCGGATGGTGTGGTGCTTAACCCTAACGGAATGAACGAGGAGAAGATTGCCTATATGCTCGAGTTGCGTGCCTCGAACCGTAATATTGTTGCTCCGTTTGCAGAGAAGTTTGCCGATGCAACCTTTGTTCCCGGCAAGAAGGCATGGAGCGTAAAGTGTGATATAGCTCTCCCTTGTGCTTTCCAGAACGAGCTGACGGGTGCCGATGCCGAGGAGTTGCTCGCAAATGGTACATGGTGCGTTGCCGAGGTGTCGAATATGGGTTGTACCCCTGAGGCTATTGCAGCGTTCCAGAAGGCTCGTATCCTCTTCGCTCCTGGTAAGGCTGTCAATGCGGGAGGTGTAGCCACTTCGGGCTTGGAGATGACGCAGAATGCAATGCATATCTCGTGGGCGGCAGAAGAGGTGGATGCGAAGTTGCACTATATTATGCAGTCTATCCACGAGGCTTGCGTCAAGTCGGGCAGCGAGGGCGATTATACAAATTATGTCAAGGGTGCAAATATTGCCGGCTTCCTCAAAGTTGCGCAGGCGATGCTCGAGCAGGGAATAGTATAGTCTATACCTATATATAAGAATAGTGGGGTACTCGGAATTTTGAGTACCCCACTATTCTTGTCTTGTCAGGATATTAGTTGTTTCTCTTGATATCTTTGATTCGCAGTTGTAGCGAAGCCTTGCCACGGTAGTTGTTCTCGACAATCTGGTAGCAGATATCGATAGGGCGACCTGCGCGTACCCACTCGTAGTGGGACGGTTGTTGGAAGGCTATAGTCTGCATACGAGACGACGGTGCAACAAGCTGAGTCAAATCCATTCGCAAATGTTCTGCATCGGCTCCTACCAACTTAACATCTCCGCTATTGACGCAGCTGTTCGATGCGAATATCGGGAGGTTGTTGCCCGGACCAAATGGCTGAAAACGATTCAACTCGCGGAAGAAGTTGGGGGTGATATCGCCGAAGGATAGCATACTATCAATCTCAACCTGTGGAATAAGGCTCTTAGGGTCGATATTCTCCTCTACATATTGGTTGAAGCGACGCTTGAACTCCTCGACATTCTCGGGGCGCATTGTTAATCCCGCAGCGTACATATGACCTCCGAAATTCTCCAACAAATCGGAGCACGACTCAACAGCCTGATATAGGTCGAAGCCCTGAATCGAACGAGCCGAGCCGGTTACAAAACCATTGCTCATCGTAAGCACAACGGTAGGGCGGTAGTAGGTCTCGATAAGGCGCGATGCAACAATACCTACGATACCCTTCATCCACTCCGGATTATAGATGACGATACTCTTCTGGGCCTTGAGCTGTGGATTGTTCTCCACAAGTTCGTGGGCCTCGATAGTTACCGAACGATCCTCCTTTTTGCGGTCTTGGTTGTAGTTGTCGATGCCTTCGCCCAATTCGCGAGCAGTCTCCTCATCTCCCTCTACGAGCAATTTTACAGCCGCATAACCGCCCGAAGGAACGGAGTCTTCCGGATACTCATCCATACGCATACGTCCCGCTGCATTGATGCGAGGTCCAATCTTAAAGACAATATCGTCGATGGTAATATTCTGCCCCTCCAAGCCACAAATGCGGATTATTGAGGAGAGACCCTTCGACGGCTCTGCGTTGAGACGTTTCAAACCATAGTGCGCCAAGATGCGATTCTCGTCGGTCAAGGCTACAATATCCGAGGCGATGCTCAGTGCCAACAAATCGAGGAACTGCTCGATTTCGCTGAACGGAATGTTGTGCTTTTGAGAATAGGCTTGTACCAATTTGAAGCCCACGCCGCATCCCGATAACTCGTCGAACGGATAGCTACAGTCGTTGCGCTTCGGGTCAAGAACAGCTACAGCACGAGGAATCTCCTCGGCCGGAAGATGATGATCGCAGATAATGAAATCTACCCCTTTTTGTGTCGCATAGTCCACCTTCTCGACAGCCTTAATACCACAATCGAGTGCGATAATAAGCTTCACACCCTTCTTTGCGGCAATGTCGATACCCCTCTTCGAAATACCATAACCCTCGGTATAACGGTCGGGAATGTAGAACATCAGGTTGTTATGCCCGATGTGGCGCAGAAATTTATATACGAGCGCAACGGCAGTTGTGCCATCTACATCGTAGTCGCCATAGACCATAATCTTTTGGTTTTTGGCAACCGCCTCCTCCATTCGGGCCACTGCGCGTTCCATATCCTTCATCAGGAACGGATTGTGCAGATCTTCGAGGCGAGGATTGAAAAACTTCTTCGCTTTGTCCACTGTGTCTATGCCTCTTTGTACCAATAGGTTCGCCAATACCGTAGGAATTCTCAATGAGGTAGCAATATGATCTACCGTCAGAGAGTTGCCCTGTGGTTTGACTACCCACCTTTTCTGAATAGGCATACTCGTTAATTTTTATATTATATATTTTTTTCAATTTTTTTCGCTTTTTAAGTTTCCCAAACTCCTGCCCTTGTTACGGCGCAAGAGTTTTAAGGGCTATTAACGGCTATTAAGGGCCATTAAGGGTGCGCTGAATGAATTAAAAATTAAAAATTCCTTTAATTGTCAATTCGTCAATTTGGAGTTCCTATTTCCCATTTTCTCTCAAATATCGTCTAATCCTGCGTTAGCCCAAAGTTTGCGAGCAACTTCTTGCATAGCACCTTGCTCGACTCCTCAAACGAAACCTCGCGACCGAGTTCCTTCGTAATCGAGGTTACGCCCTTGTCGATAAAACCACATGGGTTAATCATCGTAAACCACTTCAAATCTGTGGCTGCATTGAGTGCCAAGCCGTGCATCGTAACAAAACGCGAAGCCTTGACTCCTATTGCGCAAATCTTTCGCCAATTACATTGGAGAGTCTCACCTGCCGTATTCTCCACCTCGTCGCAGAGCCATACACCCGTGGCACCCTCCAATCTACGACCTTCAATGCCATATTCGGCTACGGTCTCGATGATGCTTTGCTCCAAAATCTCAATGTAGCGACGTAGGCCAATGCCCAACTTCTCGAGGTCGAGGATAGGGTAGCATACCACTTGTCCTTCACCGTGAAAAGTTATGTCGCCCCCTCGGTCGATATGGTAAAACTCCGCACCGAGAGTCTTCAGCCGAGCCTCGTCGATAAGCATATTGCTCATCTTGCCACTCTTGCCAAGAGTATATACCGCAGGGTGCTCTACAAAGATTATGGTGCCGACAAAGTCGCTCCCGTCGCCCTGCTTTGCGAGTAGGTCGTTGAAGAGGCTCTGCTGATACTCCCAGCACTCCTTGTAGGGCATTCGCCCAACCCATTTACATTCAACACGCATATACTCTCTACTCTTTTCGCCGTCTGCCTTGCCGCAGATGCGATTAGCATCCACCTTATCGAGATGATAGCAGGCACCTATCGTGCTACCTTGATGGAGGAGAGAGCCTCGTCAGCGAGATAAGAGGAACGTACCAACGGTCCGCTTGCGCAGAAATCGAAGCCCATTTCGAGAGCCAGCTGTCGGTATCGTTCAAAAGTTTCGGGGGTGATGTACTCCGCAACGGGAACCTGCTCCTCCGAAGGTCGAAGATACTGTCCGAGGGTTACAACTTTTACGCCTGCATCCCGCAAGTCACGTAAGGTCTGCAAAACCTCCTCTTCGCTCTCGCCAAGTCCTACCATCAATCCGCTTTTGGTCGTTACCCCCCTCTCGCTCATATAGCGCAACGCCGCTAACGAAGTGCGATACGTCGCTTTGGCGCGAACAAGTGGTGTAAGACGCTCTACGGTCTCGATGTTGTGCCCGATGATGTCGGGCTTCGATGCCATTACCACCTCCAACGAGGCCGGAACTGCATCGAGGTCAGGAATAAGGAGCTCAATAGTTGCGTTTGGATTCTCCGCTTTGATGGCCTCGACGGTCTGCGCCCAATGCGCTGCACCACCATCAGCCAAATCGTCGCGTGTAACAGAAGTTACCACAACGTGCCTAAGTCCCATAAGCTTTACACTCTCTGCCACCCTCTGTGGCTCTACCGGATTTGGTGGCAACGGTTTGCCTGTCTTAGTTGCGCAAAAGCGACAACCTCGGGTACATACATCGCCCAGAATCATAAATGTAGCGGTTCGTTTACTCCAACATTCCGCCTTATTCGGGCATCTTCCGCTGCTACAAATCGTATGGAGAGAGTGTTCACGCACAATGCGAGCAACCTCCGCAAAAGTATCGCTTTTGTGGAGTCTGATTTTTAACCATTCAGGTTTTCTCGCAGGGGCGTTTTCACCATACAACTTCGGCATTCTTTTCTAAGTTCACTATTCCTATTGGCGCAAAAATACAAAATTATTTTGACATTTCAAAGCCTCCATATCAAAATCTTCACAAATGCTCAATAATAGTGGTATAAAGTGCTGAAATTTACTTGGTTTTAGTACTCTAATCGTGTCAGCACATCTGGTTTGCATCCAAGGAACTCGCACGACAAACACGAATATTTGCGTAGTAAACAACAACCGAGCATAGAAAAGTCTGCCGAGGCGCAACAAGCTGACCGAGTTCCTTTATCAAACGAAACAAGCGACCTGATTGGGTCGCTTGTGCAGTGCGACATCGTGGCAGATTATCGAATCTTTATAGATGACTACTTGAAAATCCTTGACTTCATCGAGTGGTTAAAGGTCGCATATCCCGAAAAAGCAGAAAGAGCCAGGAATGAGTATAGACGAATATCATCAGATGTGCTACGAGAAGAATATAAATAAACTCATTAGTATGCGTATGGGGCAAATCCCCAATGATGACGTTCTATTTTGGCGCACGGTAGAGTTATACAAACGGATATTCAGAGATAATAACGAACAACGAGCCATCAAGGTTATTAATCAAATAATCAAAGAGAGCATTAAGGAACAGAATTAGTGTATTCTGCCTTCGGGTGTATTCAAAAAAGTCGGTAGTCACTTAATTGCGGCTACCGATTTCTGTATGCAGTTATATCAAAGGATTTTTTGCGAAATAGAATATTTTACATACCTTTGTCCTAACAAAATTGTTAAACAGTATTGTTGAATTGTAAAATATATGGATAATCAGGAGAAACAAAGCAAAGAGCAACAGATACTTGCGGCGGCGGAGCAGGAGTTTTTAACTAAGGGTTACGATGGTGCACGTACGACCTCGATAGCGCAGGCAGCGGGTGTGACGCACGCAATGTTGCACTACTATTTCCGCACCAAGGAGCAACTTTTTGAGCGCATCGTAGACGAAAAATTTGCAACGATGTCCCACTCGATGGTTGCCATTATGGGCGACCCGTCGTTGCCTATCGTCGAGCGTATCAAAGAGGGTATTGCGGCTCACTTTGATTTTATTGCTGCCAATCCGCTTTTGCCTCGTTTCGTCATCAACGAAATTGTTTCGCGTCCCGAGCGATATGAGGTGCTGTATAAACGTGCGGGCTTTGTCGTGAATAGTGTATATAATGGTCTGCAAGCCGAAGTTGACTGTGCGGCCGAGCGTGGCGAAATTGAGCGGGTCGATGTTAAGATGTTGTTTATCAGTATTATGTCGCTCAATATCTTCACGTTTGTTGCCTATCCGTTTATGGAGCCGATTATGGGTGAGCTGATGGCTGACCGCGAGCAATTTTTGGCGGCTCGCAAGGCCGAGAACATCGAAACCATATTGAGAAGAATCAAAAAACAGTAAGTCAATGAAACGGTTTTTACTAACACTATTTGCGGTGGTGTGCGTTGGGAGTGTCGGTGCACAGTCGCTCGACGAGTGTCGCCGCTTGGCTCGGGAGCACTATCCCGAAATCAGGCAATACGACCTAATTTCGCAGACCGAGCAGTACAATCTTTCGAATGCCTCTCGTGCGTGGATTCCGCAGGTTGCTCTGTCAGCTCAGGCGACCTATCAATCTGCCACGCCCACCTATCCCGAAGCTTTCAACACAATCCTCCAAGCCAATGGTGTTGAGATGGCGGGCATACGCCGTGACCAATATAATGTGGCGCTCGATGTGTCACAGAATATTTGGGACGG
>JAZQIS010000091.1:0-51651 GCA_045541235.1 Alistipes sp. | reverse complement strand
CCTGTAATATAACGATTTACCCCCCCCCGATAATTCGAGGAGGGCAATAATCATATTTACAACTGCAAATATAAATATTTTTTCGTAGAAAATAGCAAAATATCAATTTTTTTTAATAGAAGTAGTGGGTAGCTGACGGATAACGTAAGATAGTTTCCAATTTTGTAACACAAGTTTGGGGCTGATCGAGTTCTCCCCGATTAGCCCCAATACTTGTTTGATTTGTATGTGGTAAGACTACTTTACGAATAGGATTTCGCGATATTTTGGCAGCGTCCAAATCTGGTCATCCACAACCTCTTCGAGCTTATCAACTTCGGTGCGAATTTTGTCGAAATATACAGCTACGGTATCGTGATATGCGATTGCCTTTTTGCGTGTATCGTCAATAATATTTGCCCTTTTGCGACTCTCAATCATATCCGAGACAAGTTGCTGGATAAGAGCTGTTCGCCTCTGTATAAGGCGTATCAACTCCTCGTCACTCTTCGACTCCATTCCGATTTGGCGCATCTTCCATACCTTGTCGAGGAGAATATCTTCGTAGCGGGATGCTATAGGTACAATGTGGTTCATTGCAAGTTCTCCCAAAACACGAGCCTCAATCTGAATCTTCTTTACATACTGTTCCCACTTGATTTCGGTACGAGCCTCAACCTCCTTTTCGCTATATACTCCCATCGAGGAGAATAGTTCGAGGCTACGCGCATCGAGATAGCGATCGAGAACGAGTGGTGCCGATGTCTCGCAGTCCAATCCTCGTTTTTCGGCCTCTCTGCGCCACTCCTCCGAATAGCCGTTGCCGTCAAAGCGAATCGCCTTACATTCGCGAATCAACTCGCGAAGTCGCTTGTATATAGCCTTGTCCTTCTTCTCGCCCTTGGCAATGCGCTCATCCACGCTCTTGCGGAAGTCGATGAGAGACTCGGCAACAGCGGTGTTGAGAACAATCATTGCATCGGCGCAGTTGTCCGAGGAGCCTACTGCGCGGAACTCGAAGCGATTTCCCGTGAAGGCAAATGGCGAGGTGCGGTTGCGGTCGGTGTTGTCCAACAGTAGCGACGGAATCTGTGTCAGGCCGCCCATTCGGAATACATTTTTCGAGTCGAAACGTATATCCTCGTCGTCGAGCGACTGCTCAATCTTGTCCAATACCTCCGAAACCTGCGTTCCGAGGAAGGTCGAAATAATTGTCGGAGGAGCCTCGCCCGCACCAAGTCGATGTTCGTTCGACGCGCTCATTACCGAAGCCTTCAACAATCCGTTATGGCGATGTACGGCAGCTATGACATTCACGAGGAAGGTTATAAACTGCAAGTTCTCGAACGCCGTGCGCCCCGGTTTGAGAAGGTTTACGCCGGTGTTTGTGCCGAGCGACCAGTTGTTGTGCTTACCCGAACCATTGATACCCTTGAATGGCTTCTCGTGTAGCAATACGCGGAAGTGATGGCGTGTCGCAACCTTGCCCATAATGGTCATCAACAGCTGGTTATGGTCGTTTGCGAGGTTTGCCTCCTCGTAGATAGGAGCTAACTCGAATTGGTTTGGCGCAACCTCGTTGTGGCGGGTTTTTAGAGGAATACCGAGCTTCAGACACTCATATTCCAAATCCTTCATAAAGGCGAGTACTCGTTGCGGAATTGCTCCGAAATAGTGGTCGTCGAGCTGCTGGTTTTTTGCAGATTCGTGCCCCATAAGAGTACGGCCTGTCTGCACAAGGTCGGGGCGCGCCGACCATAGGGCATCATCCACCAAGAAGTACTCCTGCTCCCATCCGAGATACACTTTTACGCGCTCGATGTTACGGTCGAAGTAACGGCACACCTCGGTAGCAGCGTTCGATACAGCAGTGATGGAGCGAAGCAGAGGGGTCTTGTAGTCGAGAGCCTCTCCCGTGTACGATATAAATACGGTAGGGATACAGAGTGTAGTATCTACGATAAATGCCGGAGATGTCGGGTCCCACGCCGAGTAGCCACGCGCCTCGAAGGTGTTGCGTATTCCTCCACTCGGAAACGACGATGCGTCAGGCTCCTGCTGGACAAGCACCTTGCCCGAAAACTCCTCCAACATGCCGCCCGTTCCGTCGGGCTCGGCAAAGGAGTCGTGTTTCTCGGCCGTTCCTCCCGTAAGAGGTTGAAACCAGTGGCAGTAGTGGTCGGCACCATTCTCGAGAGCCCATTGGCGCATACCTGCAGCTACGGCATCGGCAATTTCGGCCGAGAGGGGTGTGTTGTTTTCAATGGTGTCAAGCAATGCTTCGTAAATCTGTTTGTTTAGATATTTGCGCATCTGCTGACGGCCAAATACCATTGTTCCGAAGTAGTCGGATGGATTGCGCGATGGGGCATTTACCTCGACGGGCTTATGGTCGAGAGCCTTCTCGAACATCTTAAATCGTAGTAACGACATGGAATTTCTGTTTTACTTTGATGCTGCAAATATATACAAAATCTTTTGTTTCTGATGCTCTGAGTCGAAAAAATCGTGATAAAAGTTGGTTAATATATCGAAAAACAATAATTGTGGCGCAGGTCCAACAGGTGACGAATGTTTTTGCATATCGAAAAACGATAATAACGTGATTGCTATGTCAAATGCGATTTTTTTGTTGTTATTACTAAAAAATGGTTATATTTGTAAAAATTTTAACCTATTATCTATTATGAAGAACTTAAAGTTTCTCCTTTTCCTGTTTTTGATTCTCTGTTTTTCGGTTGTAAATGCTGCGACCTATTCGTTGAAAAACGATAAGGTCGAGGTCGTAATTAACAAGCAGGGGTGCCTTGTCTCGTTGAAGAACCTCACGACGAACCACGATTACGCCTCGGGCGGATATTTATGGAGATTGTACTACGATACCCATTCCGAGCAGGAGATTGAGGTTACCGCAGGTGAGCAGTCGCCAAAGGTTTCGTCCGACGGCAAGAGTATCGTCATCGATTACGACAAATTGAATGTCAGAGGCGAGAAAAAAGAGATTAAGCTGCGCTTGACAATATCGCTTGATGGCGAGAATGTTCGCTTTGCATCGGCTGTGGAGAATAGTATTCCCCATAGTGTGGTGCGTGAGTTGCAGTACCCGTTGGTGCGCAATGCAAATTTGCCTGCCGACCATAAACTAATATTGTCGCAATCGGGTGGTCGTTTTCACGAAGACCCCGTAAAGGCCATTATGGCAAAGGGTAACAAGATTCCGTATCGCACTCCCGCACAGTTTTTTCGACAGTACGATTGCCGTTACGGAGCGAGTGCTTCGATGAACTGCTATATTTTGGCTGGCGAGAAGCAGGGCTTGTATGTGGGTAGCCACGATGCCTTGATTCAAGATACTTGGCACGGTTTGCGCGTTTATGCCGACAAGAACGGTAAGTTTACCGAGCCGGAGTTCGGAATGTTTAAGTATCCGCACTGCTTTGCAGGAGAGAAGTGGGCCAATGATAGCAATATCCTCTCGCCCTACACAGGTACTTGGCACAAGGCAGCCGATAAGTATGGTGCGTGGGTGCGTGCCACTTGGTGGAGCTACCACGAGGCTCCACAGTGGATTCGTGAGATGAAGTCGTGGCAGCGAGTTATCTTCAAGCATCAATATGGCAACTATCTCTTTAAGTATTCCGACCTCTATGGTCGTATGCAGAGGGCTGGCGAGAGTGTGGATGCCGATGCTGTATTTGCCTTTGGTTGGTGGAATGAGGGTATGGATAGAGGAAATCCTGCCTACTCGCCGGATGAGAGTCAAGGTGGCGATGAGGGATGGCGTAAAGCTATCGAAAAGTTTAAGAAGAGTGGCCAGAAGTTGATTATGTACTACAATGGTCAGCTTATCGATACAGAGAGCGAATTTTACAAGAGTGGTGAGGGTAAGCGCATCAGCTACAAGAGTCCTTCGGGTACGGAGGTTGCCGACCAATATCGTTTCTCGGGAATGGGATCGTGGTTGGCCGAGTATCAGGCTGTAACATTCGTGATGGCCGATACTCGTCATCAGGTGTGGCGAGATAAGTTGGTGGAGATGGCCGACCGCGCACACCGCAACGGTGCAAATGCCGTATTCTACGATCAGCTTGGATTTGGTTTCCAGCAGAAGTTGCCGTGGGATACCTCGCGCGAATTTTCCGTGCCAAACAATCGTCTGATTTACGATAAGGGACAGACGCTCAAGTATCTGCGTGACTACCTTGAGAAAAAGTATGAACCCGAATTCGGATTTGGAACAGAGCAGCTGGCCGACTATACGGCGCAGTGGGTGGATTTTGTCCATATCACGGGTATCAGGCACGGTAAGGAGAACTTCTCGGAACTCTTCCGATACACTTTCCCTGAGGTTATCTTCTCAGATAGAAATATTCGCGACGACACCGATATCGAGCGTCGTGTCAATATGACACTCTTGAAGGGTCTGCTCAACGATATCGAAATCTATCGTTGTCGCAGTCTTATCGATGAGACTCCTAACTATCAGGCATATTTGGCGAAGGTAAATGCAATTCGTAATAAATATAAGGATTGCTTGATGTTGGGAACTTTCCGCGATGTTCTTGGGTTTGAGAACTCGAATAAGGCGGTGCAGGCAAAGGGCTTCTTCGGCAAGAATAGGGTGGCAGTGGTTGCAACGAACGAGTATGAGAAGGGCGCACTTACAACCTCTATCAAGGTTCCCGGCTATCGCTATGCCGATTCCTCGGTGTTGGGCGAAGCGAAGGTTGCCGATGGAGGAAAATCGGTGACTCTCGGTCAGTATGGTTTGGCAGTACTTGTCTTTGAAAAGGAGTAAACTTTGTACTATAATATTAAGGAGGCCGACTAAAAATCACTTTTTAGTCGGCCTCTCTCGTTCGTTTTGGCTTCCGTCAGACTATAAGCTGATAGCCTCGGAAGGACAAACTCCTGCACACGCGCCACACTCGATGCACTTGTCAGCATCAATTACATAGATGTCACCGGCAGAAATAGCCTCAACCGGACACTCATCGATGCAAGTACCGCATGCGATACACGAATCTGAAATTTTGTAAGCCATAATATTTGATTGTTGTGTTAATTAACACCGCGAAGATAGAGTTTTATTCTCAATTTTCCAAAATAATTGTATCTTTGTGGTGCCAAAAGTTACTAAATTAGTAGAGATGGAGTCAAATTTGATGCCAATTCGTCTAACATTTCTTGGTACTGGCACCTCGCAGGGAGTGCCGGTTATAGGCTGCGACTGCGCAGTTTGCCATTCGGAGGACGAACGCGACAGACGACTGCGCACCTCGGCAATGGTAGAGGTAGGCGATAAGCGATTTGTGATTGATGCCGGCCCCGACTTTCGGCAACAGCTGCTGAGAGAGTGTGTTAGCCACGTCACAGCTATCTTGCTGACACATAAACATAAAGACCATATTGGCGGACTCGACGATGTGCGTGCATTAAATTTTGTAGATTATCCGTATGATATCCACACCGTACACATCTATGGCACTCACGATACCTGCGAGTGTGTGCGTAAGGACTACGACTATGCTTTTTCAGCGAATCCTTATCGCGGGGTGCCACAGATTGAGTTGCACGAGTTTGGTTCGCAACCCTTCTCGATAGAGGGCGTAGAGATAGTACCCATTCGAGGCTCACATTCGCGTTTTGAGGTTACAGGATTCCGCTTCGGTCGTTTAGCTTATCTCACCGATTTTAAGGCTATAAGCGATGAGGAATTGGTGAAAATGGAGGGCGTTGAGGTGTTGGTTATCAATGCGTTGCGCTTCGAGCCGCACGACTCTCACTTCTCGGTCGAGGAGGCTCTACAAATAATTAGGAAAGTAGCACCAAAGAGTTCATATTTTACCCATATGTCGCACGATATAGGCCTCCATTGCGTTGCCAATTTACGACTGCCTGATGGGGTGGAGTTCGCTTACGATGGATTGAAACTCGAGATTTAACATTACGATATGAAAAATGTATTGAACGGAAAGGTTGTTGTCATCACAGGGGCATCGTCGGGTATTGGCGAGGCTATGGCACGACTCTATTCAAAGATGGGCGCAAAGGTTGTCCTTGGTGCGCGAAATGAGAAGAAGTTATCTCTTGTGGCGCAGATTATTGAGAATGAGGGTGGCGAGGTTGCCTATGTTGCCACAGATGTAACTAAGGAAGATGATTGTAAGCGACTTATAGCAAGGGCTGTCAAGACCTTTGGTCGTGTCGATGTGCTTATCTGTAACGCGGGAATATCGATGCGTGCAATCTTCGATGATGTCGATACGCAGGTGTTGCACCGTTTGATGGATGTAAACTTTTGGGGAACAGTCTATTGTGCAAAGTATGCACTTAAATACCTTCAGGCTTCAAAAGGCTCGTTGGTAGGAATATCGTCTGTGGCAGGATTGCATGGCCTGCCCGGCAGAACAGGCTACTCGGCCTCCAAATTTGCAATGATAGGTTTGCTCGAAACAATACGTATCGAGAATATAAAGAAGGGGTTGCATGTGATGGTCGCTTGCCCCGGATTTACCGCCTCGAATGTCCGTTTTTCGGCTCTTACTGCCGATGGCACGGCACAGGGTGAAACTCCTCGCGAGGAGGGTAAGATGATGACTGCCGAGGAGGTCGCAAGAATCGTTGCCAAAGGTATAGCTAAGCGTAAGCGACTCTGCTTGATGGAGGCAGAGGGACGAGCTACACACTTTGTGAAGAAGTTTGCTCCGGGCCTGCTCGACAAAATCTTCTATTGGGTGATGTCCAAGGAGCCAAATTCACCATTCAAATAGAGTGGGGATATGAATAGACGACTCGAGTCACTTGATGTGCTGCGAGGAGCAGACCTCTTTTTCCTGTTGGCGTTGGGCCCCCTTATACGTCGATTTATCAGGATTGTTGATGTGCCGTGGCTTAACGACTGCGCGTGGCTCTTCAACCATATGGAGTGGGAGGGGTTCTCGCCGTGGGATATCATTATGCCCCTCTTTATCTTTATGACAGGCATAACCATCCCGTTTGCCTTTGCGCGTATTCGAGAGGAGCGTGACTATAGATCTGCTGCTTGGCGAATAGTGCGACGTGTGGTTGTCCTTTGGGTTTTCGGTATGATATGTCAGGGGCGACTTCTGCACCTTGACCCCAACCGCATATATCTATTTTCCAATACCTTGCAGGCGATTGCTGTTGCCTATGCCGTCTCGGCAATACTCTTTCTTTTTACCAAGTTGCGCACTCAGATTGTAATTGCCATAGTACTTCTTTTAGGCTTCTGGGCGGCTATGGAGTTTATATCGGTGGATGGCTATGGTGGTGGCGACTACACTCCGCAGAGGAACCTCGCCGAGTGGATTGATAACGCAGTTCTCGGACGTTTTCGCGATGGAGCAAAGGTTGTCGATGGGGTAGTGGAGTTCAAACCAACCTATCACTATACCTGGATATTGAGTTCGCTGACTTTTGTGGTTACGGGCTTGCTCGGAATGTTTGCCGGTGTTATTGCAAAGTCGCAAATGGACGAGAAACACAAATTATGGTGGTTTGCAGGAGTTGGTACGTCGTTAATAGCCGCAGGTCTGTTATGGAGCATTTGGCATCCTATTATTAAGCCGATTTGGACATCATCGATGACTCTTTTTTCGGGCGGAATATGTTTTCTACTGCTGTGGCTCTGCTACTATTTGATTGACTACAAAGGCTATAGGTGGGGATTAACACTCTTCAAAGTCTATGGAACAAACTCCATAGCAGCCTATATGATGCCCCATTTTATCAAGATGAATGCCATCTCTACAGCACTTCTCTTTGGCCTCGAGCAGTATATTGGCGAGGATTGGTATAAGATGGTTATTGCGCTAGCAAATGTGGTGTTGTCTTATCTGCTACTCTACTACATGTACAGGCGAAAAATATTCCTTAAAGTTTAGAAAAATTAGGTGGGGGCTTCGGATTGTGCGATGCCCCCACTTTTTTGTCGTTATTACCCTTTTTTAGGCCTCTACCTCTATGCTCACAATGGAGGTTGAGTGCGATACGGGAGCTATGGCTCGTAACATTGCCAAACCTCCGCAATACTTATCTGTCGTTAGTTGAATGGCGTGTGATACCTTCGATTGCTCGTCAATATGTTTGCACTCGACATTGTAACCTATTTTGAAGGCCGTAAATTTGCTACGCCCCTCCACCTTCTCTGTATCGAGTGTCCCCGACATCTTAATCTCGATATTGAGAGGCTTTACGCGCTCTTTGTCGAGGATGGATTTGAGCGTCATCCCTGCGCAAAGAGCTGTGGAGTAGAGTAGCAGCTCCTTGGGGTTTAGTTTGGCGAGTTCGTGGGGCTTGGCGAGAGAGTAGTGCCCGCTGTCCGTAGAGTGAATAGTAATAGATTGTTGCATAGTATTTTGTATTAAATGGTTCGTAAACCACCTATACAAATACTATGCAACAAATCTCCGATTATTTGTCGAAATACTTGTTGAGCAGGTAGGCGAGTCGGTAGCCCGAATTGCGTAGTTGCAGGTTTACCAACTCTCGCGAAAGCTCCACAGTGTTGGGGTTTAGAACCGCCGTATTGTGCGGATTCCACTTGTAGATTACGGCATTGAGAGTTCCGATTTCGTGCGCCCAATCGTGAAAATCTCCGCGTTGAATACGTTTAATCTCCCCCTTCTTGGCGTTGTCGATTTCCGCCGCTACATCCACGCAACTCTTGTTTGGATGAAGCATGGTTGGGATGTAGTCGTAGAGTGAGTGGAAAAATTTGAACTTTTTGCCGTTAAGCGTGCAAGGCCAGAAGCAACGAGGCCCCGGAACGTAGGAGTGTGTAGGGCAGTGGATGTCACCGGCAAAGTGCAATACCATTCTGAGATTCATAACAACGGCCGAGTCGGTCAATCGCTCATACTTCAAGAGGTTGTGCTCCGAAATCTTCATTGCGAGGATGGCATCACCTTTTGCAAGGCGCGGATTCATATCGTACTCGTAGTTGTCGTCCACGTTATAGACGTGCCAGGCTGTTGTGTAGGCAATCTCCTTGTCGTTGCGATGTATATCCATCCAAACGGCATCCTTCGTGATGTCGTAGCTGATATACTTGGCAATATTCTGCTTTGTACGTTCGGTTATGTGTCGCTTGGCCACCTCGATAACTATTTCGTGTCCGAATTTTCCCCACGCAAAGGTGTTGCCGATTCCGAGGCAAAGGAGTGCAGTTAAGGCTAAAAAGATTCGTTTCATACCTTATTATATTATATCAAATGCAATCTCCATCATATCTGTAAAGGTCTTTTCGCGCTGTTCGGCAGTGGTCTCCTCGTGTGTGACGAGAGAGTCCGAAATGGTGCAGATGCAGAGTGCCTCATTGCCACTACGCGCAGCGTTCATATAGAGTGCCGAGGCCTCCATTTCGACGGCCAAAACACCCATCTTCTGCCACTGCTTCCACGCTTCGGGGTTATCGTTGTAGAATATCTCGCTTGCGAGAATATTTCCTACGGCATAATTCACCCCCATAGCTTTTGCTTTCTCTACGGCAGCACTCAACAATTCGTAGGTTGCGATGGGAGCAAAGGTTCCGGGAAGAGAGAACTGCGCTGCAAAATTGGAGTTGTCGCATGCACCCTGCGCAATAACGATATCGCCAATGTGAAGATTGGGTTGATATGCACCCGCCGAGCCGGTGCGGATAATGCGTTTTACGCCATAAAAATTGTAGAGCTCGAAGGTGTAGATGCCTATCGACGAAATGCCCATTCCGTGTCCCATTACTGACACCTCTTTACCTTTGTAAGTTCCTGTATAACAATACATTCCGCGCACTTGGTTTACAAGGCGAGGGTTTTCGAGATAACGCTCTGCCATAAACTTTGCGCGCAGAGGGTCACCTGCCATAATTACGCGCTCGGCTATCTCGCCGCGCTTTGCTCCAATATGAGGAGTTGGTGTTAAATCAGCCATAATAATCTAACTATTTTGCATAAAATTTATAGATACATGTGTGCTTGTAGCTCTCGCCTGGGTTGAGCTTTACGCTTGGGAACGAAGCCTGATTCGGTGCATCAGGGTAACGCTGTGTCTCGAGCGCAATAGCCCCGCGATAGGCGATAGGCTTGCCATACTTGTTGTTGTATGAGCCATCGAAGAAGTTTCCGCAGTAGAATTGCAACGCAATTTGGTCGGTATAAACCTCCATTCCGCGACCACTCTTTGGCGAATAGACATCGGCAACCTTCTCAACCTTGCCATCATCCTCGCGATCGATAATCCAATTGTGGTCGTATCCTGCGCCTGCCTTGAGTTGTGGGTGTTCGGCATTTACGCGCTCACCAATGGCGTGAGGCTCGCGGAAATCGAATGGAGTACCCTCAACCGGCATAATCTCGCCTGTTGGGATAAGTACCTCGTTCACAGGAGTTATGGCCTTGCTGTTGATTGTGAGTACGTGGTCGAGAATTGTGCCTTCGCCATCTCCCTCAAGGTTGAAGAAAGAGTGGTGCGAGAGGTTTAAGACCGTCTTGGCATCGGTCGATGCGTTGTACTCAACTATAAATTCGTTGTCGTCGGTCAGGCGATATACCATCTCTATTGCGCGGTTTGCCGGAAAACCATCCTGCCCGTCGGGAAGAGTGCACGCGAATACAATCTCATTCTCGTTGCACGACTTAACATCCCAAACAATGCGGTCCACACCGAGAGTGCCACCATGCAATGTCTGCCCGTTGTTATTTTGTGGCAGAGTGTACTCCTTGCCGTCGAGCGCAAATTTGCCGTTTGCAATGCGGTTGGCTACAGGACCTACAACAGCTCCGAGGTAACGCTCTCCCGTGTTGTTGATATAGCGGTCGATATTCTCGTAACCAATCTCTACATCTGCATAGTTACCCTCGCGGTCAGGAGCCCACAACGAAATTACTCGTGCTCCGTAATTTGTGACCTGCATGGTGAGGTCTCCGGCTTTTAGGGTATAGAGCGAAACCGCCTTACCATCTACGGTAGTCTCAAAGTTTGCTTTGTCGAGGAGTGCAACCTCTTTTGGGGTATTTGCACACGATGTGGCAAATAGCACTGCTAAAATAGCGATAACAAATTTCATATCTCTTTAAGTTTTTAGTTGTTAATTTTGACAAAGATAGTAAAAATATTGGTAAAAAGTGCAATCGTTTCGGTTAAAATTGCTATCTTCGCTCTCGAAAAACCTATCACTATGAATGTCCGTATAGCCGAAGATTGGAGAGAACTGTTGCAAGAGGAGTTCGATAAACCCTATTTTGCAGAATTGGTCGAATTTGTAAAGGCGGAGTACGCCTCGCGACAGATATTTCCTGCTGCGCGAAATATCTTTCGTGCATTTGACAAGTGTCCACTCGATAAGCTCAAAGTGGTCATTATTGGTCAAGATCCATATCACGGTGATGGCCAAGCAAACGGCCTCTGTTTTTCGGTGGATGACGGAGTCGATTTTCCCCCTTCGCTGCGCAATATTTTCAAGGAGGTGGCCGACGATACAGGTAGGCCTATACCCCTCAGCGGAAATCTCGACCGTTGGGCCGAGCAGGGGGTGCTGATGCTTAATGCCGTGCTGACCGTTAGAGCGCACGAGGCGGCTTCGCACGCTGGTCGCGGGTGGGAACGATTTACCGATGCTGTGGTGCGACTTATCGCTGAGCGCAAAGAGGGTGTTGTCTATATGTTGTGGGGCAGCTATGCGCAGAAGAAGGGTGCTATGGTCGATTGTTCTAAAAACTTGGTTTTGAAGGCTGTGCATCCGTCGCCATTGTCGGTGTATCGCGGATTCTTCGGTTCGCGTCACTTTACCAAGGCGAATAGCTATCTGGAATCTGTCGGCAAAGGGACGATAGAGTGGTAGTGTGTGGCTAAAAAATGGCTAACGAAATTTTTTCAAAAAAGTTGTGTAAAACATTGGCGGTATCAAAATAATTTGTAACTTTGCAAAACCAATTGGATATGAAAAATCGTGCGAAAATTTAGTGGTTTTTGTACGTGGGTACCTTAAAACAATGAGAATGTGCTAATTATGAGGGCTTGTGTGTTTTTTACGAGCCTGTAGAGATGGGTATTGTCGCCTTGCAACAGCAAGACGAGAATATTTTTTGTCTTTTCACGCGCGTATATCGCGTATGTGTGTGAGCCGAAAGCGGATGGGCCTGTGAAGAATGAGGCAGATTGATGAAAGAGGAGGCGGAAAGACGGATGATGAAGCTGAAGGTAGAAAGATGAAGCGGAAGGACGGATGATGAGGCTGAAGGTAGAAAGATGAAGCGGATGGATGAAGAATGAAACAATCACAAACAAAATAATTTATTAACAAAACAAACTCAAAAAACTATTAGCGTGAAAAATTTTACTAAACTTTTGATGGCGGTAGTTCTGCTCGCAACTTACTCTTGCGTGCAAGATACAACCGAGGACTTGACTCCGGAAATTTCGGGGTCGGTCAATGGAAGTGGTGAGGTCAAGACGCTGCAGGTGACTCTTCCTAACCCTACTCGTACCGAGTTGGGCGACAAAGTCGATGGAAAGTACCCGGTATTTTGGAGTGAATCGGATGTTCTTGCCGTAAACGGTGAGCCTACAACCAAGATCTCCATTGACGAGACTAACAAGTCTGTTGCAGTGTTCGATTTGCCTCTGGGCTCTACTATTCCGTACAACATCATCTACCCTTATCCGGGCAAAGATGTTGCGGTAAATAGCGAGAGTGGATTGTATCCGGTAGTGTTTGCGGCAAATCAGCAGCACACCGAGGGCTCGTTTGCACAGGGGGCTGCCCCTATGTACACTTGGTCCGATGGTTTCTCGGATATCCAGATGCATCACCTTTCGACAGTTCTTCGTTTCCCTATTAAGGCAAGCGCAGGCAGTGTCGTAGATTTGAAGTATGTATCCGTATCGACAGTCGCAGCCGAGCCAATCTCGGGTGTGTTTGATGTCTATTGCGGAAGCCTCGATGAGAACGACGAGAGACGTGGCGAACTCACAGCTCGTGAGGGCGGTTCTTCTACCGTGTTCTATAACTTCGAGAACGACCATTTCAATCTCGACGAGAATGGTTCGGTGTTCTATATCACCGTTCCTCACGGTTCGTACTCGGGCTTCGAGGTGAACTTCGTGTCGAATACAGGCGAGGTATGCGTTCGCACCTTCAAGGCTTCGGATGAGGCTGTCCTCCTCCCTGGTCGCGTTCGTGAGTTTACCGAGGTTGTATTCTCGTCGGATAGCAAGATGATGCTTATTGGCAACGATGCCGATATGTTGTCGTTTGCCGAGATGGTTCAAAATGGCACATTCAACACCCTCTTCACAGGAGCGTTGTTGGTTGCCGATATCGATATGACCGACAAGGGTTTGAAGACTATCGAGGGCTTCGACTCTGTATTCGAGGGTCGTCACTTCTCGATTAAGGGCTTGACTGAGCCTCTCTTCGGTGAGAATGTATTGGGTACAATCTCTAACTTGAAGGTCGAGGGTAATATCGTTGAGACCGCATCGAGCAAGGTTGGTTTGATTGCCCGTTCGTTGGCCGTAAATGGCGAGAAGTCGGGTCGCATATTCAACTGTTCGGCTACAGGTTCTATCGACTATAAGAATCCAAACATTACCGCAACCGAGAACTTCGATTTGGTAAATATCGGTGGTGTTGTAGGTGGCGTATATGGTGCAGAGGTATCGGCTACTACGGCAAATGTTGATGTTACTGTCAGCTTGGCCGGTCCTGATGGCAATGCTCTGTATAAGCCTTGTGTTGGAGGTGTTATAGGTTACGCATGCGCTCTGAACGATGTTGCTCCTACTGTATCAAAGAATACAAGCAATGGTGACATCATTTGGGATGATGCCTCTACAAACGCAAAGGTAACTCCGTTTATCGGTGGTGTTGCAGGTTATGTTGCAGCGGGTTCGTTCTCGGACAACGTAAATGGTGGAACTCTTGAGATTCGCGAGCCAATGTTCGACCTCGATTGGGGTGGTGTAATTGGTGCATCAGCAGTATCGGTTTTGCGTTGCGAGAATAAGGGTTCGATGGCTATCAACGAGCAGGTTACTACCGCTAATATCGGTGGTGTCCTCGGTAAGTTGGAGGCCGGAAACTCTACTCAAAATGTTGTTGCAGATTGCGTAAATAGCGGTAAGGTATTGCTGAATGAGAACTTCAAGATTGTAACTTCGGCTAATATTGGTGGTGTTGTGGCTGTTACAGACAAGAATACAGCTGCAATCTCGGAGTGTTACAACTCGGGCGCTATCACCTACTTGGGCGAGTGTAGCACATACACTCCTGAGGCAACTACAGGTAATACTGTATTGCGTATGGGTGGTGTTGTCGGCCTCAGCTGGTCGGCAAAGATTGACAACTGTGGCAACGAGAAGACCGGTGTGATGGATGTTCGCGGTAAGGTTTCGGCAAATGAGCCTACAGAGGTTGAGTCCGAGCAGGTTACCGGTATCGGTGGTGTTGTCGGTGTCTCTCTTGCCAACAAGTCCAATTTGGGTATTGCCGAGGATGTTGTTATCGAGAATTGTCAAAATGATGGTAACGTAAGCCTCACATTCGACTACTGCGGTGCAGGTATTCTCGCATCGTCGGCTTGTATCGGATTCTTCGAGTCGGATAAGGCCCTCAGATGTAAGAACTCGGGTACAATGAATGCCGAGATCTCTATCGCGTTGTCGAAGAAACAGCCTACTCCTACAACAGCACAGGTGTCGTTGTATATCACAGGTGTCGTAGGTTTCATCAAGGCTGATAGTACAGTCGAGGAGTGCGAGAACAGCGGTTCGATTACATTTGATAACGCTGTCCTCCGTTCTATATATATATCTGCGATTACTTCGTATTGTACAGGTAACGTACACTTGAAGTCTTGTAAGAATAGCGGTGACTTGATTGTTGGTAACAAGGTTAGCTCGTGGTTCGTAATGGCCGGAGGTATTGCCGCATCAACCAAGTATGCCGAGAACGCATCGTATGAGCAGTGCTCTAACTCCGGAAACATCGCCGTTAGTGCAGTAGCAAACTTGGATCCTACATATTCGGCTGTATATATCGGAGGTATCTTCGGTGAATCAACCAAGGGTATTTCGAGAACAGGTCTTTCAAATACAGGTTCGATTGCCTTCTCGGGTGAGACCTATACTCTCGGTATGGGAGGTTATGTAGGTATGTATCAGGACCCTAACAACAATGTTGAGTTTACAAATACCGAGACTGGTGTCGTAAACTTTACAGGTCGCGCACTTACCGAGGCTTGTGTTGGAGGTTTTGCCGGAAAGGCTGCACTCCAGGCAGGTGGTAAGTTTGTGGTATCGAATAAGGGAGATGTATTCGCTTCGGGTTACGCGCCAATGCTCTATGTTTCGGGTGGTATGGCAGTTGCAACCATCGCCGGTGGTAACGATATCTATAGTGGCTTGGCCAACTATGGTGATATCGAGGTTCCTGCTCCGGGCGAGACTACCGAGTATCCAACAACTATTCACGTAGGAGGTGTGTTCGGTCATATCAACCTCTCTGCAGCATACTCTACAACAGAGAAATCGGATAAGCCTGCAGGTCGTTGCATCGACAACTGTATCAACGAGGGTACAATCAAGTATCACGCTCTTGCAACCGACGGAGCCTATGTTGGTGGTGTCGTAGGTAAGGCTGTTGCTACACCTATATATAATTGTCATAACTACGGAAAGATTGTCTCGACCGGAAATGCGGGTGATCTTGCAAATAGACTTGCCGAGTCAGCCGATAAGAGCCGTGTTACTAAGCAGCTCTATGATGCTGATATGGCAGTGGGTGGTGTCGTAGCTGATACCAACTCGGATGTCTTGGCATCTTCGAACAATGCCGTTATCGACTACACTTGCTCGCCTAACCCATTGAAGATTGACGAGTGGGGTACTACAACCCATTCTCGTTTCGATATCGGTGGTGTCGTAGGTCGTACCTATATTCCTACTTCAAATGGCACACAGTATTCGATTAGCCTTGCAGGTCTTTCGACCAGCGAGGATGCTACAATCCAGATTACAGGTTCGCCATATTGTACAACCAATACCAGCTCCCTCGACTGGGGCTCGACTACTGCTTTGCAGTCGAACGATATCGACGACCCTGACCGTACAAACCTCCGTCCATTCTACCGTATGAACCTCGGTGGTATCGTAGGTCGTTTGCACGATCACAGTAATGCGAATGTTCGTCACTATATCTCGAACTGTAACAATAAGGCCAAGATCTCTGTTCCTGAGTCGTCCTACGCAAAGAACTTCAATGTCGCAGGTATCTTGGGTGATATTCTTTCGAGCCACACAACTATTTCCAACACAATCAACGATGGTGATGTTCGTTTGGAGAAGATTGGTTGGGGTACAAGCCTTGCAACGACAGTTCGTCACAATGCTTTCTTTATCAATATGGGAGGTATCGTAGGATTCTGCTGTGACTATCGTATCCGTACGGCTGATTATACCGGTAGCTTGATAAAGAAGACTCTTACTTTCAACAGCTGTACAAACAACGGAAATCTCTACTACGGTGAGGTTGCCGCTTCGATGTATCCATCTGCCGGAGGTATGCTTGGTCAGGCACTCCATATGTTGGAGGGTAAGGTAAATTGGTCGTATTCTACCCGTTTCCCACATAGCAATATGACTATCTCGATGAATGATTGCCACAATACAGGCGATATCACATACTTCACTACAGCCGTAAACAGCCTCACTTCGTATGATGCTCGTTCGTATGGTGGTGGTATGGTAGGTAGCTGTGGTAACTCTACATCTAACTACCAGTCACGATTCTCTGCTATTGACCTTCTCATCACAGAGTGTACAAACAGGGGTTCAATACAGTTCGATCGTAGCAACGGTAGCATGTCGCCTAATACAAGTGTTGATCACTCGTATGTAGGTGGTTTGGTCGGATTCTACCACGGCGGAATCGGTCAGGTAGCTATTGCTCATATGAGCGTCAATGATAGAACTGTAAACACTGCATATCGTTGTGAGATTACCTCGTGCGAGAATCACGGTCGCGTTTGGGGCTTCGCAGGAGGCTTCGGAGGTATTGTAGGTCGTGCTAACTGGTATCTCAAGATTACAGGTACTCCTGATAGACCAACTATCAACACTGCAGATATCGTTGTAGCTCGTAATGAGTCGGCAGGCGATGCTGTTCGTCGTACAGGTTACGGTTCGAAGGCAATCTATGCCGGTGGTATTATCGGTGCGGCTTACGAGTACTATTCGGATACTCGATTCCTTAGCCAGAGTACCGGTACTAACGAGGGTTGGCCGGCTTATCCACTCGGATCTCAGTATGTTCGTATTGAGTATGCCAAGAATACCGGTGCGGTAGGTGCAACCTCTTATGCCGGAGGTATCGCAGGTGTCTATCGCTCGTTGTATGCAGCAACATTGGAGCTCGCTCCTAATGTTACCCATCGTGGCGGTCTCGAGAACTGTACAAATACCGGTGACATCTACGCTTTGGAGGGTGCAACCTCTAACGTAGGTTCGATTATAGGTTCGGAGCGTATGATAACTATTACTTACAACTCTTCCTATACCTCGAATCCTGAGGCAGAGAAGGTTGGTGCCAAGGCTTGGCCTCGTAGTGTATTCAACTGCGTTGTAGGTGGTACTATTCTTCGTGGTGCAAACCGCTACACAACAGCTGATGCAGAGAACTATATGAACTGCATCTATGGCGAGAACTGGAATTCTAATGAGTTTACCTCAATCGTTAGCGGCAAGGAGTACGATGGCTGTGTGCCATACGTTGCTGGTGGCGAAGAGGGAGATGAGAGCCCAGAGCCAGAAGTAAGACGATAATAATTGATAATAAAATATAAGGCAAATGTTAAAGATGAAATCAGCACTTAGCATTGTGGCAATATTCTCGCTTGCGTTGGGCTCTTGTGTTAAGCACATTCCCGAGAAGGAGATGCCAAATGTTGATAACGGTGCAATTACAATGGTTAAGGCAAGCGTTAAGCCCCTTACCGTAGAAGGTTTGTCCGAGACAGGTAACTACAAGTGGGACGGTGTTCTCGCGTTGGGTATCTACGGAACTTCGGGTGGAGCTAACGAGTGCTATCTTCCTGTGAAGTCAACAGCCGGCACTAACGAATCTTATTTCTACGGAAATGAGGTTGCCGGAGACTTGACAATCTATGCGCCATACTCGCCAGAGGGTGGCCAGAAGGCTCTTGAGGGTCGCGTGGATATTCCGGCAGTACAGCAGTACTATGCTAATCCACTCGATCATATGATGTACAACTCTACATTCTTGGGTGCTACCCAGAATAATGAGGTCGAGTTCGATTATCACGCCGGACTTGTTAAGATCCTCATCAAGTACGACATCAACGACATTAAGACGGTGAAGGTTTTTGTTGGTAATATCCACGAGGGATATAGCCCATATATCGCCGGAGAGTTGTCGGTTGTGGATGGCGTGCTCGATGCAGAGCATAATCCTGCAGATGCCATTACAATCACCAACTTTGGCGAGGGTGTTAATGCCACTATTGCCGAGCCGTTGGTTGTTTGGGCTCTTGCAGCTCCGGGTCTCTACGAGAACTTCGTGGTTGAGATTACCGACAAGAACAATGTAACAACTTCGTCGCCTGTTGCAGGTCCGTTCGAGGTATCGCGTTGCGCAGTTACTGCTAAGGAGTGCGTTGCGATGAAGTCGGAGCACAACAATGGTGTCGATGACCTCCTCCCTGAGGATGGCGAGTTTAATGAGTAAATATGTTGAACAATGAAAATGATTGAAATTATGAAAAAGACCTATTTACTCTCGATATTTGTAGCTGTACTTGCAATGTTCAGCTGTACTAAGGTGGAAGTTATCGACGTGCAGGGCGAGGTGCTTGCTGTTAAGACAGTACCAAAGACTGCAGGTCAGTTCCAGTTGCCTATCACCGTGAAGAACAACCCTCGCCTTGTGTGGAAGGCTCGTCCGGTAGATAATTGGTTGCACGTAAGCGATCCTTCTTGGAAGCAAAATGCGTACCACCTTACCGTAAATTACGACTCTAACGAGTCTTCGATGTATGATCGTAACTTTGCCCGTGTTGGTCACGTCGTAATCGAGACCTATGATGGTTTCGTTGCCGATACAATCGTGGTTAAGCAGCGTGGTATCACTCCGTTTATGCAACTTGCCGACACAACAGTCGAGGCTACGGAGACTGAGTGTGAAATCTCGTTCAATTCTAATCTCACCGATGCTTGTCGTCCCGGTATGACTTTCACATCGGATGTTGATTGGGTGGAGAGTATCGAGTATCTCAGTTGTGGCACACACCTCTTGGTTAAGTTTGCTGCAAATGAGGGCGAGACACGTCAGGCAAATATCAATGTATCCTTTACCGATGCGTGTGGCGAAACATCGAATGCAACATGTGTACTCACTCAAAATCAGGCTGGAGAATAATGAAGAAGATACTTTACATACTATTTGCAGCGTCACTCCTTGCGGTATCATGTACCGAGGAGATACTCGTATCGCGTGATCACGATATCGACGCTGAGGTCTCAGACCTCACTACAAAGTTGGATATGTCGGTTCTCTACTGCAATATCAACGATGCGAATGATGTATCGTTGCTCGATTTGCAGAAGGTGGGCGATTATCTCGTATCCAAAGATGCCGATGTTGTAACATTGGTTGCTCCGGCTAATGTGAATGGAACAAAGTTCTCGACTTGGCTTACAGCGTATGCTGCCGAGAGAAACTTGAAGCCATTGTTTGTTGAAAACTTGGATGGCCGACTCTGCATGGGCGCACTCTTGCCTGGCGACCTCGATGTTGAGGTTTATGATGTACAGCAGGGTTTGACCTTCAATAATGCGGTACTTCACTTTAAGGCTAACGAGGTTCACTTTGTGGTTACCGACTTGCTCGAGTCTCGTAACGCTGTTCCTTCGGATTGGGAGGACCAGATACAGGCTATGGAGGACAACAAGAAGGCCGCTGCTATTGTCTATACGCCAGACAATCTCGCAAATCGCAAGGTTGAGGCAGAGGAGCTTATCCGTCGTACAATGGAGTATGTTGATGCTAAGGGCGTACGTCCATTTGCAAAGGATAGAAATTGGTTGTGGTGTATCGATATGAATGTTTCGTCGAGTATCGATATGAAGTATGGAAAGGAGTTCGCTCGTAAGGATTGCTACGATTACGACGAGTTCTCCGAGGCGTTCTTTACAACCGAGACAAAGTACTTCTCTGTAAGCGAGTTTCTCGATACTACCGACCCATACTTCGCATTGAACGAAGTGATGGTTAAGAATGGTGGCTTGGTTGATTGTGTTGCTGTGCAGAACTCGATATATACTCCATCGAGCATATCGATTGATGGCAACCCTACCAAAGAGCGTAACAACTTCCTCTATTCGTCTGACGGATGCTGGAATATGTTTGAGGCACTCACACTCGACACACAGATTGTGGCAGAGTGGGGTACAACTCATTATCCAATTATGGTAACACTTAAAAGTGAGGAATAGCAGATGAAACGCATTATAAACAGTGTAATATACGCATCGTTCTGCATCGTTGCCCTGCTGTTCGCCCAAACAGCTATGGCGCAGAAGGCGCGTACGATAACGGGACAGGTATTCGATAATACCGGTCAGCCAATGATTGGCGCAACTGTTGTCGTTGTTGGTAAAACAAATGTCGGTACAACAACCGATGTTCAGGGTAAGTATAAGATCAAGGCATCGGCAGAGGATAACCTCTCGTTCTCGTTCCTTGGTTATGTTGAGGTTACCGAGCGTGTAGGCAACCGTACTAATATCAATATCGTGATGAATCCGGAGAATGTGAGCATCAACGAGGTTGTGGTCATTGGTTACGGTACACAGCAGAAGAGTGACCTGACCGGAGCCGTTACTTCGGTTAATATGGAGGATTTGTCGAATACGGCGGCATCTTCGGTGGATGAGGCCTTGCAGGGTCGTCTTGCCGGTGTCGAGATTATGACTACCGATGGTGAGCCAGGTTCGGCTGCTTCGATTCGTGTGCGTGGTTCGCGTTCTATTACCGCGTCGAACGAGCCACTTATCGTTGTCGATGGTGTGATGGATGCTGTGGCAAACTTCGCCGATATTGATCCTGCCGAGATTAAGAATGTGACTGTGTTGAAGGATGCATCCTCTACAGCTATCTACGGTTCGCGTGGTGCTAACGGTGTTATCCTCGTAACCACTCACGAGGCAAAGGCTAATAAGTTGAATGTTACCTTCAAGGGTACATTCCAGCTTTCGGAGCTCCCTCGCGAGTTGGATATGATGAACGCAACAGAGTTCGCAAGCTATCGTAACGACTACTATACAAACAGTAGTAGTACTAACCGCCTGTGGCAGGTTCACAAGCCAAAGTATCCAAATCCTGCAGCTTATGGTGAGGGTACGGATTGGCTCGACGTGATGACCCGCAAGGCATTCTCTCACAAGTACTTCCTGTCGTTGGCCGGAGGTAGCAAATCTACAAAGGTTTACTTCTCATTGGGTTACAACGATATTCAGGGTATTGTAATTGACTCTGCTCAGCGTCAGTTCAATGGCCGTTTGAAGATTGACCACACCGTGTTTAAGTGGTTGAAGCTCGGTCTCAACACCCAGTATTCGATTCGTCACAACGACAAGAGTAATACCGCAATTTCGGGTACTGCAACTCGTGCCGTTACCAACCTCAACCCAATGATGGCACCAACCGAGACTTGGGACTTGTTGGGTGATAATGGTACTAATGGTGGTTCGATTTATGACTCGCCATATTTGAAGGCGCAGATGATTACCAACTACCAGGATCGTACTATCTTGACCTTCACTCCATACATCGAGCTTACATTGGCAAAGGGGTTGAAGTTGAAGTCGCAGTTCTCGTTTGTTGATACAACAACGGAGAGTTTCTACTATTCGCCATCGACCATGCCTGTAGCACAGCGTTATAAGTATGGTGGTAGTGCAACTCGTCGTGACGATGCGAAGCGTAACTTGTTGAGCGAGACAACTCTCTCGTACCGCAGAACATTCAAGAAGAAGCACAAGTTGGATGCTGTGGCAGCGTTTACAGCTCAGAATACCCGTTGGAACAACCACTCGCAGAGTGGCCGTGGTTACCTTGATGACAATGTAACTGCTTACAATATGGGTAGTTTGTTGGATAAGCGTTGTATGACAGTTTCGACTTCGGCTTCGGAGTTGCAGCGTTACTCGGTATTGGCTCGTGTGAACTACTCCTATGGAGGTCGTTACCACTTTACCGTAACAGGTCGTGGTGATGCATCTTCAAACTTTGCCGAGGGTCACAAGTGGGCATTCTTCCCTGCTGCCGCATTTAAGTGGAGCATCAGCAACGAGAAGTTTATGCGTGGAGCCAAGTCGTGGTTGTCTGACCTCTCGCTCCGTATCAGTGCAGGACGTTCGGGTAACGATGCCGTTTCGACCTACGTTTCGCAGATGGTTCTCTCGACAAACCAGAGTGGTTGGTTGTTTGGTGATGCTTATGAGGTATCTTACTACCCAACACGTATCGACAACCCTAACTTGACTTGGGAGAAGACCGATTCGTTCAACATTGGTGTCGATTTCTCGATTTTGAACGATCGTATCACAATGTCGTTGGAGGGTTATATGGCCTACACCAAGGACCTCCTCTACACAATGCAGAATGCGGCAATTACCGGTTTTACATCGCGTTATGCCAATATCGGTAGTACCGAGAACAAGGGTGTCGAGTTTACCTTCACTTCGCGCAATATCTCGCGTCGTAATTTCCAGTGGACAACCAATTTGACTGTTGCTCACAACTCGTCGAAGGTTACCGATATCGCAACTGCTTATGGTTACGTATCGACCTACTCGCGTGGTGGCTATATGATTTACGGTTATGCTGAGGGCTATCCTGCAAACTCGTTGTGGGGCTTCCAGTATGAGGGTGTATGGCACACTCAGGAGGAGATTAACCAGAACAAGCAGACCAAGACCTATGCAGGTTATAGCAAGAGCCTTGGTTATGCTCGTTTTGCCGATATCAATCACGATGGCGTGATGAATGACAAGGACCGTATCTATCTCGGTTCGGCCGACCCTATCGTATATGGAGGTTTCAACAACACCTTCAAGATTATCAAGAACCTCTCGCTCGGTGTATATTTCACTTATAGCATTGGTGGTCGTATGTACAACGTTATGGAGTTTACAACTATGGTCGGTGGTGCAACCTCTAACAAGGATCGTCGTATGTTGGAGGCTTGGCATATGAACCGTAATCCATTCTCGAACCTTCCGGGTGCATACCTCACAGATAGCTACGGTTGCGACTTGTACATCTATGATGCATCGTACTTGCGTTTGCAGAATATCAACTTGAGCTATCGTTTCGATTTGCGTAAGAAGACCCGTTACTTGCGTGACATCTCTTTGACAGCATCGGTAAACAACGTAGCCCTCTTTACGAAGTTCCCTGGATATGACCCAGATGCAGTTAGCGGTGGTCGTCGTATCGACACAGGTAGATATCCAAAGAACCGTACGTATTCACTTGCAATTCAAATTCGCTACTAATTATGAAGAAGATTTTAGTATTAATACTTTCAGTGGCTGCACTCGCGAGCTGTACGCTCGAGGAGAAGGTAATCTCCTCGTCGGAGCCTTCAACATATTACAAGACAGTTCCGCAGTGTAAGACCGGTCTTAACGGATGTTATATTCCGTTGAAGGATATCTATAGAAACGCTGACTACTTTGAGGTTTGCGAGGTAGCGGCCGATTTGATTTACCACAACTCGAACTCGTACTACGATGCAATGTGTAACTATACACAGTCAATTCCGCGTTTCGGAAGTACTTTGTGGACACAGTGCTATCGCGGTGTGATGCGTTGTAACGCTATGTATGTAGCTATCAAGAATGCACCGCTTGCCGAGGACGAGGAGAGCGCACGTGAGGCAATGTTGGCAGAGTGCGAGATTTTGCGAGCATTCTATTACTACATCCTCACTATCAACTTTGGAGATGTTCCTTACTATTGGGACGAGGTTACCGATGCAAATAACGATGCAATCGCTCAGTTGCCACGTATGTCGGCCAACGAGCTTCGTGCCGAGTTGATGACACGCTTGGAGTACTGGCTCGTAGAGCGTCAGGCTCTTCCACTTATCAAGACATATGCTCCGGAGAACGAGTACCGAATCGGATCGATGATTGGATTCGTATTGGCCGGTAAGTTGGCTATGTGGAACAAGGACTGGGATAAGGCAATCGAGTATTTCGGTTATGTCGAGCAGGTATATGGTTGCGCAGACTCTGAGGGCGGCTACACTCCTGACCAGGCTTTGTTGGGCTACTCTATCAAGGACATTATGTTCCGTAATCGCTACACCGAGGAGTCAATCTTCGAGTTGCCTGCATACGCCAAGGACTATGGTTTGCGTGTAACTGTCGGCTTGGCATCGCGTTGTACCCCTTCTCGTAAATCAACTATTACTGAGGGTGGTTCTATCGAAGGTAGTGAAGAGGAGGATAGCGATGTTGAGATGGAGGACGATACTGTCGATTTGACAAAGAAGGACGATATGTATGACGGTATCCGTATCCCTGAGTTGGGTGCGGAGGCTCGTACTACATCGCCATACTTGCCTACACAGTATATGTACAAGACTCTTATGCCGTACAATTCAAAGGATAAGCGTCGCTCGGTTTACGACGCTAACAAGTTCTCGTTGGACGATATAGTAGAGGTTGAAGACGGCGGTGGATGGTTGGCTTGGTGCTACGCCGGTTGGACAAGCACTGAGTCTGTAGAAGCTGTTGGTCGTCATATGCTCTACTTTAACAAAACAAAGTCTAATACAGGTCAGCCATTCTTGGGCGATAAGTTCTGGTGCCCGGGTATGGTCTATACTCAGGACTCGAACAACCTCAAGATTTTCCGCTTTGCACACGTTGTGCTCGATTTGGCAGAGGCTCATATGCGTATGGGTGATTGGGAGAAGGCAAACGGCTATCTCAATGCAACACGTAACCGTGCCGGCCTCGACAAATTGAACCTCTACGAGGAGGAGGCGTTTATGGAGGAGTTGCAGAAGGAGTCTGCACGAGAGTTGTTTGGCGAGTTTACTCGTCGCCACAACCTTGTTCGTTGGGGAATCTGGAGAGACAATATTATGAAGTATGCGAAGTATCCGTCAGGTAGTAACTTCTACAACTGCGATATTGTATCGTATGTTGAGGCTGCACCTTGCCGTGAGTACTATCCTATTCCTGACCAGCAGCTTGTGCTGTCTAACTATAATTTGGATAACAAAGAGTACGATAAATACGGATTCTAATGAAAAAGATAGTAACAATATTAGCAGTAATGGTGGCTTGCTTGGCAACATCTTGTCAAAAGCCATTTGAATATACCGTTTTTGCGTTGGACAACCAGGAGGTTACCCTTCCAAAGACTGTTGCTGGAACCAATGAGTTTGTGCACTATGCCCACATCACTTCTAATGGACCATGGGAGGCAAAACTCGAGACCGCTGATGGAAACTCGTGGTGCTGGTTGCAGGAGTACTTCGTAGATTCGAAGGGTGCAAAGATAAAAGTAGTTGAACCGGTACAGAGCTTCGAAGGAATGGAGGAGATGGGCCGTTGGTGTGTTGTTCGTGGTGAGGGAACCATTTGGTTGCCTGTTCGCTACGTAACTACCACAGTAGCGCGTTATGCAACTCTTACCGTTCGTCGCACCGATACCGGAGAGGTCAAGGTATTGAGAATAGTACAGAAGTAAGAAAGGAGAAAAAAAGTATGAAAAAGATATTTGGAATTGTAATAGCAGTTTCTGCGATTTTGTCTTCGTGTAGCTCTCCGTACTATCCAGAGTATGTTCCTGTGATTTCGTTGGGCGCAAACACAAGCAAGCACATCTGCGACAAGGAGGAGGGTGTTACCTCTATCAATGTCATCTCGAATGTTGAGTACACTGCCACAATCATTTCGGGTTACGAGTGGTTGAGTTTTGTGGACTCTGACACCAATGTTTACACAGGCCGCAACAATACAGTGCTTAGCATGTATCGTCGTGCCAACAACCACGACAAGCGTGTTGCACGTGTGGTTTTGGCTTCGGGTACTCGTCGCGACACTGTGAAGATTATGCAGTCGGGAGAGTTTGAGGATTACCTCACTATTCACCCCGAAGACCAGGCGACCTACCTGACTTTGGATAATGGTACACGTCTCTCGGTTCCAGAGGCTGGTGGCGAGTATGCCTTCCGTCTGAGAACCTCGTGCTTGGATCATCAGATTAACTTCTGGACCGATCGTCCTGATGCAATCGTTGATTTCAAGGTTGAGAATAAGGTTCTCACCTTCCGTGTAAAGACAAATGAGGATAACCAACCTCGTATCATGAATGTTGAGTTGTCATATTTGGATGGTTGGGATGAGACCTGTACATGGGCGTTCTCTATCAAACAGCAGTTCGATCCTGTCAACTAATAGGGTAGAATAGATTTTACGAAAAATGGGCCTATCTGATATTGTTTAGATAGGCTCATTTTTTTGTCAATTTTACGGGTGATTTTTTTGTGGTATGAAATTTATTTCGTAGATTTGTGTGGATTAACGAGTCCAAAACGAAATACTCGATTCTAAAACATACTATTATGAGGAATTTTTCAAAACTTTTTTTGATGGTTGCATCGTTGTTTGCCTTTTCGTGTACAACCGATGTAACCGATGATCTCGGAGTACAACTCGGTGGAGGTCAGCACACACTTTCAGTCTCGTTGGATGAGTCTCGCACCCAACTCGGCGAGAAGGCAGATGGTGTCTATCCGCTTCTTTGGAGCGAGGGCGATGCTATCGCTGTTAATGGCACGGTATCGGCTGCTTTAACGGCAGAGCAGGCCGGTCAGTCGAGTGCTCAGTTTACCTATGAGGGCGATGTAGTACGACCTTACAATGTTGTCTATCCGGCTCCTGCCGAGGGCGTGGTCGCAGAGACGGAAGGTCTCTATCCCGTTACATTTCTTGCTGCACAGCAGTATGTAGAGGGAACTTTCTGCAATGGTGCGGCTCCAATGTACGGATTTGCTGCGGCAGAGAGCGAGGGTGCTGTTCAACTCAACCATCTTGCAGGTGTTATCCGCCTTGCAGTGAAGGGTGATGGCGTTACTCTCCGCAACCTCACTATCACTGCCGAGAAGGGCAAACTCTCGGGCAACTTCGATGTCGATTGTGCAACCGGTGTTTTGACGGCTCACAGCGATGCTTCGGAGTCGGTTACCGTATCGTTTGGTGGCGGTTTGACACTCAAGGCAGACGAGGCTACTCCAATCTACGTGGCGGTTCCTGCAGGCGACTATGGCGTTATCACACTGTTGCTCAATAGCACTACCGATATTATGAGACTCTCGTTCGACAGCAGCGCAAAACCTGTCTCGGCGGGTTCTGTTCGCGAGTTTGCCGAGTTTATTTACAAGGCAAATTCGACCGAAAGCGAGGTATTCCTCATCGATTCTAAGGAGGCTCTGTTGCAGTTCGCGCAGAAGGCAGCTGACTTCGCACCATACACTACCGCAAAGGTTACGGCTCCGATTGATATGACGGGCGAGGCTTGGTCGGCTATCGAGGGCTTTGGTGCTTATGTTTTCGATGGTGGTAATTTCGAGATTAAAGGCTTGACAGCCCCTCTCTTTGGCACTACGGCCGCTACTATCAAGAATGTGAAGCTTGTCGATGTTGCTATCGAGGAGACCGAGGCTGCATACTGCGGTTCGATTGCTCGTCGTCTCGATGGCTCGTTGATTGACTGCTCGGCTACGGGTACAATGTTAATCAATAACACTACTCTCGTACTTACCGATTTTAGAAATGAGTATGCAGATATCTGCCACGGCGGTTTGGTCGGCATCACATATGGCGCAACAGTTAAGAACTGTACAAACGATATCGATATCACTATTACCTCCTATTGCGCTCCTACCCTTAATTGCAAGGTCGTTACCGGAGGTCTTGTTGGAGCTGCAAGCTATGGTTCATCGTTCGATAACCTCGTGAACAATGGAGATATCATCTATAATGGCAAAACACTGCTGGGAAATCAGTATATCGCGGGTGTTGTCGGCAAGTCGGCAGAGGCTTCGACATCGGTACCTATGGTTGCCCTCTCGAACTGTACTAACAATGGTGCGATCTCAACTACGGCAGATAGTAAGTGTAGTGCCAGCCTTTTGTTAGCGGGTGTCGTTGGAAATATTGAGGCAGACGAAGATACGCTTTTCAACAACTTGGTAAATACTGCCGATATTACTGTCAATGGCGAATGTAAATCGTGCCGTGTAGCGGGTGTTATCGCGTACGATTCGGTAATGTCGCTTTCAAATAGCTCTAATAGTGGTGATATCACCTTCTCGACGGGTGCTAAATCTGAGGCTCTATATATGGCAGGAGTATGCGGTGGAACAGTGCGTACAAAGAGCTTTACATATTGCAGCAATAGCGGAAAGGTCTCCCTCGGTGACGATGTGGCATTCAAAGGCCTTGTTAATATTGTGGGTATTACTTACTGTATCACCGGTCGTGAGGCTGTTGTCACAAATTGTACCAACAGCGGACCATTGAGCGCAGGTGCTTGTACCGATACAAATACCGGCAATAGTGGTCGTCTCTTTATGGGAGGTCTCTTCTATTCAATAAATGGCGGTACCATTTCGGACTGTGTAAATGAGGCTACGGGAACTCTCACTGCCAATCCTAAGTCTTGGGCTTCGCGTTTGATGCTTGGCGGCTTCGCATCTTACCTCTCCTCGATAGAGAGTTATGCAGGCCAGGTTATTACCATTAGGAACTGCGAGAATAAGGCCAAGGTTACTGTTAATGCCACAAGTGCTGAAAGTGCTGCTGTCGGAGGTTTTACAGCCGAGTCTTATGCACCGGCCGGAACCCAGACAACCACTAAGTTTGTAAACTGTACCAACAGCGGAGCAGTGGAGCTTAATGGTACTATTACAAGTGGCTCAACGCCAAATGTTGGTGGCTTCTTTGGTATTGTAAACCATCCTGATTTCGTTTTCGATGGTTGTGTGAACAACGCAAATGTTACAGTCAATGCAACCGCTAAAACCCCTTCTATTGGAGGTATTGTGGGCAAGGATACAAACAAGGGTTCAATCCAGATTCTCAACTGTACAAACAGAGGTCTTATCACAAATAAGAAAGCCGTAGGTACAAGTATCTATATGGGAGGTATCCTTGGAAACAAGGCTGTAGCCTTGCCAACAACTATCACAAATTGTGTTAATTTGGGTAAGGTTGTTGATGAGGCCGACGAGACTCTCTTAACTGCGGACTCGTATATCTATGGTTTTGGTGGTATTGTAGGATACTCGTCGGGCGCAGGACTTGTTGTTAGTAAGTGTACAAATGGCGAGTTGAACGATACAACGGGTAAGGGCTCGGTGACTATAGGAAAGGCTCCTGCCGCCTTGGGCCTTGGAGGTATCGTGGGAGTTTGTCAGGCTGCCGTTAGCATCACCGATAGTAAAAACTATGGTGAAGTTAAGCAGACCGGTTTGGGCTCTTGTAGCAAGACCTATCGCGCTCACATTGCCGGTATCTTGGGTGTAGGCTCAAAGGGTAATGTAACTATTACCGATTGCGAGAACTATGGCAAGGTAGAGTATGGTACGGTTAAACCAACCAACCGTGTGGATGTTGCCGGTATTACCGCTACCACCATCGCTACGGGAACCAACACTATCTCCAACTGTAAGAATGGCGGAACAATCGCTTGTATGGCTCCATCTTCGGTTGAGATTTGTGTTGCCGGAATCGTTGGATGTCCTCAGGGAACAACTCTCATAGATAACTGTACTAACCTTTCAACCGCTGTCGTTTGGGGTGGTGGAGCTTGCTCTACCAACTACGACCTCGGAGGTATTGCAGGTGGTCCTTCGGGTGCAACAACAGACATTACCAATTGCAAGAACTATGGCCTTGTTAAACAGACCGCAGTCTGCTCGAGCAATGTAAGTATTGGTGGTATTGTAGGCTACGCATATAGTATTGGTCTGGTTGATAAGTGCGAGAACCACGGATCGCTTGAGATTGCTGGAACTACCGGCTCGGTACTTGCCGGAGGTCTTGTTGGCTACTTGCGTCAGACCACTAAATCTTCCAATACAAATATCAAGAATAGCGTCAATTATGCTAATTTGACATTCGCGGGTAAGGGTAAGTCCTATTATGGCGGTGGAGTTATTGGATATGCTACTACCGACGCGAGTCCTAAGGCGGCACTTGTGCTTGAGAATCTCTACAACTTCGGTAATCTTACCTATACTTGTACATATACCACTCCACAATTTGGTGGTCTTATCGGAGGTTGGAATCGTTTTGCTGTTATCAGTAACTCTTTCGCATACTGTAACTTCGATGCTCCGGAGGGAGCTCCTATCGGATGGATTTGTGGAGGTGCGCGCTCTACAACTCTTTATTCCGAGAATTGTGCAATAGGTGGTGGCACCCTCGTATATGATGCTATTGACGAGGTAATGAAGTCACAGCCTATCCCTGCCGAGACATACTACGACTATATGTATTCAAGTGGAACTTCGACCGATTGGACAGGTACCGACAACCACGATGGTTGTACATACCTCACATCGAAGCCAACCGTAACTTATCCGGCCGAGTAATTAAACTTTTAACAGCAATACAACTATGAAGAAGTATTTAAGACCAGAGATTGAGGTTTGCGACGTAGCTGTTGAGGGCGGCTATGGCGATAGTGTAGCTCTTCCGGGCTTCGGAACGGAGAGTGACGAGTTTGTGTATTAAACTAATTTTGAAATATTAAGCATTAGGGCCAATCGGGGAGTACTCGGTTGGCCCAAGCTTTTTGTTGTTGAATTGAGAATTAAAAATTTATGTTACTTATCTATATTTTTTTGAAAAAATAGTTATATTTGCAGATGATAACACCCCTATTCTTTCCCGGGGTTGCGGGGGGGGGTAAATTGTTGTGGCGCATATACATAGACTAATAATATTGTAAAATTCAACTAAAATGAAAAACTTAACAAAATTTTTCTTGGTAGTTACAGCGTTGTTCGCCTTCTCGTGTGCAACGGATGCGACCGAGGACCTTGGCGTTCAACTCGGCGGAGGTCAAACAACCGTCACCCTCTCGTTGGAGGAGTCGCGTACACAGCTCGGAGAGGCTGTCGATGGACTCTATCCTGTAACCTGGAGCGAGGATGATGTCATCTCTATCAATGGCGTTAAGTCGTCGTCGATCTCAATCTCCGAGAATAGGGCGGTGGCTACCTTTACCTTCGTTGGCGAACTCACACAGCCATACTCGATTGCATACCCTGCAGCCGAGGCCGGTAAGGTGGAGTTTGCTGCGGAGCAGTCGCACGTAAGCAATACCACTTTCGGCAGTAATGTCGCTACGATGTATGGCTACAATGCCGATGCTATTGGTATGAAGTTGTCGCACCTTACGGGTGTGTTGAAGTTCGGTGTTAAGGGCTCTGCAACTCTGAAGAAGGCGCAGATTTCTACCGTCAATGGTCCTATCGCCGGAACTTTCGACATCGACTTCACTACGGGCGTTGTTACCCCTTCGGCCGAGGGTGCAAATATTATCAACTACTCGTTTGGCGAGGGTTTGAAATTGACTGAGGATGTTCAGTATCTCCACGTTGTAGTGCCTGCAGGGGAGTACAACTACCTTCACGTTACACTCTACGATAGCGAGAACGGAGTGATGAATGCAAATATCAAGGCTGATGACGAGACCCCTCTCGAGGCGGGAGAAGTTCGCTATTTTGCTACTCCTATTACCTACGCACCAAACTCTACCGACTTTATCATCGCCGACTACGAGGATTTGGTTGAGTTTGCAGCGGTTGCTGCCACTACAGAGAAGAATGCATTGGTTGTGGAGAATATTACCATTCCTGCCGACGCTACTTGGACTCCAATCGAGGGCTATGCAAAGGTCTTTAACGGAAATGGCTACACTATCAGTGGTTTGAAGGCTCCTTTGTTCGGCACTACCAGCGCAACAATCAAGAACTTGAAGGTTGCAGATGTTGCTATCGAGATGACCGATACCCTCTATGCAGGAGCGATTGCTATAACCTTGACATCCAACGAAACCGCCACAGCGCAACTTATCAACTGCGAGGCAAGCGGTACTATCACACTCAACAACAACGCAGTTACGGTTGATACCAATTTCGATGCAACACTTGCAAATATCGGAGGTTTGGTAGCACGTGCTTATGGTGTCACTATCACGAAGTGTGTAAATCGCGTGAATCTTGTTAATACGCTTGCTACTCCGGCCGGTATATCAAAATATTATACACCTGCATTTGGTGGTATTGTGGGCTATACCGACGATGTGGAGGGTTTGGCTGCCACAACCTTAATCTCCTATTGTGAAAACTATGGCACGATTACAATGGCCGATACAAAGGCAAGTGAGACATACTCTTCGCCTGCTTGTGGAGGTATTGTAGGTGTTGCACAAGATAAAACTGCCGTTATCGAGTATTGCGACAACTATGGCCCAATTAAAGTAAACTCTACATCGCGTGAGACCGATGCCGGAGGTATTGTGGGTCGCTCCTATGCCCTTAAGATTGATTCGTGTACAAACCACGCCGAGGGTACTATCTCATTTACAAAGATTGGTCGTTACTCCTTCTTTGGCGGTATTTGCGGAAATAGCTACACTGCGACGGTTTCAAACTGTACAAACAAGGCTGCCATAACCTATTCGCCGGACAAGAATAGTACTACAGGCTACCAATATGTAGGTGGTATTTTGGGCTATACTCGTACAACTGCTACTGCTGTCACAGACTGCGTGAACTATGGTAAGATTTCGCATACGGCAAATATGTATAATGGCACCTCAAACTGCTACGCATATGTTGGTGGTGTAATCGGATACTCAAGCATTGGAGGAAGCGTAACGGATTGCACAAACAATGGCGAAATTTATGTATCGGGAATCAAGGGTAACACTGCTACCGCCGATGGAGGTACTGCTACCCACTTCTCTACAGGCGGAATCTTTGGTTATATCTCAACAAGCGAGGTGGCAATCTCGAATTGTACCAATAATGGTATTGTAAACTACGAGGTAACAATCTATGGTAAGGGAACCCTCAGTGACCAATATGTAGGAGGCCTTGCGGGATATAGCAAGTCGAAGATTGCCTCTTCGACCAACAATGCAGCAATCAACCTCAATACCAAGGTTCAGGCTGTTACCGATGTTGTCCCTGCCATCACGCTCTATGCAGGTGGTTGTGTAGGATTGGGCGCAGGTCAGCTCAACGCTTGTACCAACAAGGGTGCAGTAACTTTTGCCAAGGAGGCTAAGGCCTACGGATATGGCATCGGAGGTTTGGCCGGTCGTACAGGTGCAACCATTGTTTCGAGCCACAACGAGGGCGCAGTAAGTGTCTATGGCGATGCTGTAGAGACTCAGGCAGCTCTCTCCTCAAATAAGGTAGGAGGTGTAGCGGGATATGCCGGTAATACAATGACCGACTCTACAAATAAGGCTACGGGCGTGGTTACCGTAACGGGTAAGATGTTCCCTTCGGGCGATTGGCCAAATAATACTCGTGGTGTCTCTATCGGAGGTTTGGTTGCTCACAAGGATGGTGCAACAACAGGTTGTCATAACTATGCACCGGTAAATGTAACGCTCAATCTCGATCAGGGTTCAATCAGTATGGTAGGCGGTTTCTATGTCGCAGGACTTATCGGCTATGCCGGAAATACTGCCACCGACTGCTCGAACGAGGGAAAGGTTACCGTAGATGGAACTTATGGACTTTATGCTACTCGCTATGGACATCTCAATATTGCGGGAGGTATCTGTCGTCGAGGATCTAAGCCTTATACTAATGTCGATAACAAGGGTGATATCGAGGTGAATGTAAACTACACTGCGACTGCTAATAAGCACTCGGCAGACCCTAACTACTTATTGGTAGGTGGAGTGTTCACCGGTTTCGGTGGCGATCAGGCTGTTACCGATTGCGACAATAGTGGAAATATCACCATTGGCGAGGGAACAGTGGTTCAAAATGCGGATATATTCTTGTGTGCCGGAGGTATCTCTGCATCCTCTTCAGCAAGTGTAGATCACGTTAATTGCCACAATTCGGGCAATATTACGATGAATGGTACAGCAAAGCACGCGGCGATTTTGGGCGGTGTTATAGCTCGTTTTGTATCGGTTGCGACAGCGGAGAATTGCTCCAATAGTGGAGACATCCTCGTCACTACAGGCAAGGATGGAGAGAACTATTGCAAGGCTTTATATGTTGGAGGTTTGTCGGGTTCGCAATCTACGAAGGCTGTAACTGCCATCAACTTCCTCAATACCGGTACAATAACATATCAGGGTAAGACTACCGATACCTGCCGTTTGGGTGGTGTTGTCGGTTCGCAGACACAATCGACAGAGACTTGGTCGGGAATTGTGAATACTGGAGATATTCTCCTCGAGGGTACATATGTTGCAAGCAAGACTTATGTCGGAGGTATAGTAGGTGCTTCGAGCAAGGGTATTGCTGATGCACAGTCGTATTGCAATATTACCAATGCCGCATCTGCTCCAAATGTGGGTATGATAATCGGCTCGCCTCGTACCTCTGCTATTGTTGCATCGAATTGCAAGCTCGGCGGTAAGATTCACACTAATTGGATTGCTTCGGACGAGAGATACGAGATTATCACGCTCAATTCGTCGAACTATGCCGACTATATCTATGGTGGAACAACCGATTGGACAGGCGTTGAGGCTTATGATGGTTGCACCCTGCTGACTGCAAAACCTGCATCGCCAATCCCTGCCGAATAATTAACCCTAAACAGCAAACGAGACTATGAAAAGATATTTAAGACCAGAACTTGAGGTGCTTGACGTAGCTGTTGAGGGCGGCTATGGTGATAGTGTGGCACTTCCGGGCTTCGGAACGGAGAGCGACGAGTTCGTGTACTAAACAATTTTTGAAACATTAAGCTTTTGGGGCTAATCGGGGAGAACTCGATCAGCCCCAAACTTGTGTTACAAAATTGGAAACTATCTTACGTTATCCGTCAGCTACCCACTACTTCTATTAAAAAAATTGATATTTTGCTATTTTCTACGAAAAAATATTTATATTTGCAGTTGTAAATATGACTATTGCCCTCCTCGAATTATCGGGGGGGGGTAAATCGTTATATTACAGGCACTTACACATAAACAGCACTATAAAAATTAAACTAAAATGAAAAATTTAACTAAAATTTTCTTGGTAGTTGCAGCGTTGTTCGCGTTCTCGTGTACAACCGATGTAACCGATGACCTCGGCGTTCAAGTTGGCAACGACGGTGGTCAGACTACGCTGACTCTTTCGTTGGAGGCGTCGCGTACGCAGCTCGGCGAAAAGTCGGGTGAGCTCTATCCTCTCTTTTGGAGCGAGGGCGATGTTATCGCTGTAAATGGTGTGACATCGGCTCCTGTAGGTGCCGTAGATGCAGGTAAGGCTACTACAGTCTTTACTGTTCCGGGTGCTATCGAGCGACCTTACAACATTGTCTATCCTGCTCCGGCGGAGGATGCAAAGGTTATCACCGAGACTATTAAAGTTATGGAGGATGTGGTTACAACCGACCCTGAGACCGGTGAAAGCGTAACAACGCCTACCGAGGTTGATAAGGAGGTACAGGTGGCTCTCTATCCTGTTACATTCCCTGCAACACAGAACTACACTGCAGGCACATTCGAGAATGGTGCTGCTCCTATGTATGGCTATGCCGATGTGCTGGGCGAGGACGAGGTTGTAACGGCTATCCAAATCAACCACCTCACAGGTGTCCTCAACTTCAACATCAAGGGCTCGGAGACCTTGTCGAAGATTGTTGTCACTTCGGAGGCTGGAGCCATTTCGGGTACTTACTACATTCGTTGCGAGACAGGTCAGCTCGTTGCCAAGGAGGAGAGCACCTCGAATCAGGTTGTTCTCTCGTTCGGCGATGGCTTGACACTCAACCCGGAGACCGCTACCCCTGTCTATGTTACTATTCCAAAGGGTACTTATGGAGTATTTGCAGCAACACTCTTCACCACCGATGGCAAGAAGATGACCGTTCGCTTCGATAGCGATGGTATGCCTATCTCGGTCGGTAAGGTGCGCGAGTTTGCTCCGTTTACATTCGCAGAGAATAGTGTTGAGGAGGGCGTATTCGAGATCTATGATGTTGATGATTTGAAGGCTTTCGCTGCTATTGTCGATCCTCTCAAGTTCTACCCTCGTACCGAGGCAAGGCTGATGAAAGATATCGATATGACAGGTGTTGAATGGACTCCTATCGAGGGCTTCCGTTCGCTCTTCAACGGAAATAACTGCACAATCAAGGGTTTGGCAGCCCCTCTCTTCGGCACAACAAGTGCCTCTATCAAGAACTTGAAGTTGGAGGATGTGAAACTTGTTACAAACGACGCTCCGATTATGGGAGCTTTGGCTTGTACAGTTACTGCAACCAACTCTACAGTGCCTGTAATTGAGGGCTGCTCAGTTTCGGGAACACTCACAGTAGATAACAAAACTTTTGCTCCGGTGGGTGCTAATTCGGGCAACGAGTTGGTATATGCAGGATTGGTTGCTCGTACAATCGGTGCTCAAATCAACAACTGCGTGAATAATGTTGCTGTTACGGTTGATCATCTCACCGTAGCCGATGATAGCAAGAGCGTATATCCTTTTGTTGCGGGTGTTGTAGCATATGCTGCAGAGTTTACCAGAGCTGATGGCGAGAAGGTCTTTGCAAATGTTACAAATTCTACCAATAGTGCAGCTGTTACCTATCAGGATCAGTCGCTGACAAAGCACAGCTCTAAACGTGCTGTATATATTGGAGGTGTCATCTCTCGATGCGCAGCTGCCAATGTTGCCGTTATCTCGAACAATACCAACGATGCTCCTATTACCATTCAGAAAGCATATGTCGAGCATTCGGATGGCCGTTCGATGGCGGGAGGTATTGTTGCTCGTACAGGTCATATTGCAGAGTTTGCTGACAATACCAATACAGTAAACGGAACACTTACTGTTACCGGTAACACCACAAAAATCTATGCGGGATGTGTTGCAGCTTATATGGCGGATGCTGTCGCAACCTTCAACGAAGCGCCTTGCACAATAACCAATTGCAAGAACTACGCTGATGCATATCTGGAGGGTCCTACAGTGAACGCAATCGATTTTGGTGGTTTTGCCGGCGATATACTCTATTTCAACTTGGATAAATGCTACAACTATGGTGAGGTAGTTAGCGTAAAATCAACCTCAACCTCAACCTATACTGCCGGATCTATACAAATTGCAGGCTTTATTGCTCGTACTACGGGAGATCAGGCGACACTACGAATGAAGATGTCTAACGGTTCCAACAGTGCAGCCGTAACTGCTGATTTCACCGATATAAGCGTATCTGAGTTGCGTGTTGCCGGTGTCACGGCCTATACGCACACATCGTGGAACTCATTCACAAACGAGGAGAGTGCTAAGGTTTTGGTAAAGGGAAAGATTACCTCGAGGGCTGGACACTCATCGTTCAAAGATCAAAACTCCGACACCCAGATTACTATCGGAGGTATTGGCGGCTATATGGCATCTACGGCATCGTATGACTGTTTCAACTATGCTGATGTAGAGGTGGATGCAATTTGGAAGACGACAAAGGCCTCGTTTATTCAGGTAGGAGGTCTTACAGGCCGTACTCACAATAAGATTTATCGCGGTGTGAACTATGGAAATGTATATTTCAAGGGCGATACTAGCGCTATTGTTGAATCGGCATCTGCTACAATTGATAGTGCGAGTGTAACTTGCTACGGAATGACTTTCGTGGGAGGTTGTGCAGGTGTTACCTATTGGGATTGTGCCAATATGACAAACGAGGGTAATATCTATGTTACCGGTAACCACGCTCGATTGAAGATTGGTGGTTGTGCAGGAGGTGCGAACCACGCTGCCGACAATTTCGTCAACAAGGGAGAAGTCAATGTTAATGCAACCTATAATCAAGTTGCAGACATCGGTGGCTGTGTTGGTTATGGTGTTTATAATAATAAAGGCGATGTCCTCAACTCCCACAACTACGGAAAGATTAACGTGTCGGGTATTCAAACAGCGGCTGGCGAGGTTCATGTCGGAGGTATTGCCGGCAATATCGATGGTACACACAACAAGAATCTCTACAACCATAAGGGCGCAGATATCTACGTGAATATGACAACAAGTTCTGCGAAGATTCACGTCGGAGGTGTGATGTACAAGTCGGTGGATCCATTGACCGGAGCTGTCAATGAGGGTAATATTACTATCGAAGGTAAGGTTGGAAGCACTCTCTATGTTGGCGGTGTTGTAACCACACAGAACGGATATAATCGTACAGACCTTACCAACAGAGGAAAGATAACCCTCGGGTGTAATGTCTCTGGTTCGTGTTTTGTTGGCGGCATCTGCTATGATGGTCAGTATGACAAGACTTGGAAGAACTGCCACAACGAGGGCGATATTGAGTTTACAGAGAAGTTTGTCAATACCGCAAACGTCCGTAGTGGAGGACTCCTTGGAAAGTTTGAGACAGGAGGCAACTACGCTATATTTGATGGTTGCTCGAATAGCGGAAATCTCACATTTAATGGTAAGGCAAAAACCTACCTTCGTCTCGGAGGATTGATTGGTGACCTCGCGTCATCTACGACTGTAATTATTAAAAATGGATTCACCAACTCGGGTGATATCTCTTTTGGTGGTGAGATTATCGATAAGTCGAATGTGCATTTAGGAGGTTTGATAGGATGTTGCTCATCTACCACTTACAAATTTGTTAAGGATGATGATGTTTGGACCGGCAATATCGTAAATACCGGTACAATATCTGCCACCGGAAAAACTCCAAATGGTGAGCTTCGTGTCGGAGGTTTTGTCGGACTCCTCAATGCGAGTGGCTCATCTCCATTTATGGATTCGGCTAAATACTATCAGCTTGGCGACATAGTTGTAACAGGCGATATAGGAACAGGTAAAAGATATGCCGGAGGAGCTGTTGCTATAAGTATGGCAAGCATCGATGGTGTAGAGTGCTACTGCAATATCCAAGCTTTGAATTCTCAAGATGTTGGATTCATCACCGGTTCGGCACGCAGTGCAAGTGTTGTAGCAACGAACTGTAAGATTGGTGGAAATTTGTTGGGTGAGTACAATGCTGCCGACGAGGAGTATTTCAAGACACCACTTACAGCCTCTAACTACTTTGAGCACATCTATGGCGGAGTAACCGATTGGACAGGTGTTGAGAACTATGATGGTTGTACCTTCCTCACATCGAAGCCAACCATCCCAGCTCCGGAGCCTGCGCTTCCAATAGAGTAATTAACCTTAAACAGCGATAGAACTATGAAAAAGTATTTAAGACCAGAATTTGAGGTTTATGACGTGGCTGTTGAGGGCGGCTATGGCGAAAGTGTAGCACTTCCGGGCTTCGGAACGGAGAGCGACGAGTTTGTGTACTAAACAATTTTTGAAATATCAAGCGTTGGGGCTAATCGGGGAGCGACTCGATTAGCCCCAATGCTTTTGAGAAGTCAAGAATTTAGAATTATTTTTTCTAAACTCTCTAAACTCCTTACTCGCCCCTACTCGTCAAAGGCTTGCTCTCTCAAATTTTTTTTAACCAAAGATTTTTTCTATCTTTGTACGATTTTTTATCATTTTGGGGAAATATGACAACTCTACAAGCTATTATTCTCGGTCTGGTGCAAGGATTGACAGAGTTCCTTCCGGTTTCGAGTAGCGGACATCTAATGTTGGCATCCGAAATTCTTGATACAGACCTCTCGGCAGCAGATGATTTGACCTTCAGCCTTACTCTCCACGCGGCAACAGTTCTTAGCACTATTGTAGTGCTGTGGCGCGAGGTGTGGCGACTGCTTAAGGGCCTTTTCTCCAAGCACTTTAACGAGGAGCAGGCATATATCCTCAAAATTGTTGTTTCGATGATTCCGATTGGCGTGGTGGGCTTCTGTCTGATGGACTATATCGAGGAGGCCTTCTCGTCGGTTTTGGTTGTGGGCATAATGTTGCTTGTAACATCGGCACTACTCTCGTTCGCATACTTTGCAAAGCCTCGCCAGAAGGAGACCATCTCCTATCGCGATGCCTTTATAATCGGTTTATCGCAGGCTTGTGCAGCTCTGCCCGGACTCTCGCGTTCGGGTACAACCATCGCTACGGGATTGCTGCTCGGCAACAAGAAGGAGTCGGTGGCGCAGTTCTCCTTCCTGATGGTCTTGCCTCCGATTCTCGGAAATGCGCTGCTCGATGTCGTAAAGGGCGATTTTGGTGGTGGAGTAGAGCTATTGCCGCTTGTTGCAGGATTTGTTACTGCTTTTGTTACGGGGTGCCTGGCCTGCAAGTTTATGCTCGAGATAGTAAAGCGTGGTAAGTTGGTGTGGTTTGCTGTTTATTGCGCTTTGGTAGGAGCCGTAGCAATCACCACCTATTTTATATAATATAAGTATGGCAGAGTTTAAGGATATAAACCTCAAGGAGGAGGGCTATATTGCGGTTATCGACAAACCACTCGAGTGGACCTCGTCGGATGTGGTGCGCAAGATAAAGTTCCGCCTCAATAAGATGGGGTATCGCAAAATAAAGGTTGGACACGCAGGAACGCTCGACCCATTGGCTACGGGAATATTGCTTGTCTGCATCGGTAAGGCCACCAAGCAGGTTGATGCCCTGCAGGCAGAGCGCAAGGAGTATGTTGCGGAGCTTATGCTTGGGGCAACAACGCCAAGTTTCGATATGGAACATCCTGTGGATAAGACCTATCCGACAGACCATATCACCCGCGAGAAGGTCGAGGCTGCATTGCTTTCGCTTACGGGAGAACGCTTGCAGGCTCCCCCAATCTATTCGGCAAAGAAGGTCGAGGGGTTGCGAGCCTACGAGTTGGCACGTGCGGGCGAACAGGTCGAGTTGCGCAAGGCGTTAATAAATATCTACTCTATAACTCTCGAGGAGTACAACTTGCCAAAGATGCGTATTCGCGTAGAATGTAGCAAGGGAACCTATATCCGTTCGTTGGCACAAGAGATTGGCGAGGCGTTGGAGAGTGGGGCATACCTTACCTCCCTGCGTCGTACTCGAAATGGTCGTTTTTCCGAGCAGGATGCAGAATCCTTGGATGATTTCTTGAAGAAAATGCCTTTGGACGAAACAAAAGAGTAGATTTTTCGTAGTATAATTGATTGTTGCGTATTTTTTCGCGGAATCGACAAAAAAAGAGAAAACAATATTCGAGAATATGAAACTTTCAAATTATGGTTTCGATTTTAATCCGGAGTTGATTGCCAAATATCCGGAGATAAATCGTGATGAGGCCCGATTGATGGTTGTGCATCGTGATACGGGCGAGATTGAACACAAACTCTTTAAGGATATCATCGAGTATTTCGACGAGGGCGATGTCTTCGTACTCAATGATACAAAGGTCTTTCCGGCACGTCTCTATGGCAATAAGGAGAAGACGGGTGCCGAGATCGAGGTCTTTCTACTTCGAGAGTTGAATCGCGAGTTGAAGTTGTGGGATGTGCTTGTCGATCCTGCCCGCAAAATACGTATCGGAAACAAGTTGTACTTCGGCGAGGATGATATTCTCGGAGCCGAGGTTATCGACAATACTACCTCTCGCGGAAGAACTCTGCGCTTTCTCTACGATGGTCCGTACGAGGAGTTCAAAGAGGTGCTTTTCCGCCTTGGCGAGACTCCGCTTCCTGCCTGGGTGCGCGAGAAGGTTGAACCCGAGGATGCCGAGAACTACCAGACAATTTTTGCCGATAAGGAGGGTGCAGTGGTGGCACCGACTGCCGGAATGCACTTCTCGAAACACCTCCTCAAGAGGATGGAGATTTTCGGTATCGAAAAGACCTTTGTAACACTCCACGCCGGCTTGGGAAATTTCCGCACCGTCGATGTCGAGGATTTGTCGAAGCATAAGGTCGATTCCGAGCAGTTTATGGTAACTCCCGAGAGTGCCGAGGTGATTAACAATGCCAAGCGCACCGACCATAAGGTCGTAGCTATCGGAACTACCGTTATGCGTACGCTCGAGACCGTAGTCTCCACTCATGGAATGGTTACTCCGCAAAGCGGTTGGACCAATAAGTTTATCTTTGCTCCGTACGATTTCACCGTAGCAAATGCTATGGTGTCGAACCTCCATATGCCGGGCTCAACCCAGCTTATGATGGTGGCTGCTTTCGGAGGTTACAATACAGTTATGGATGCGTACAAGGTTGCCGTAGAGGAGGGTTATCGCTTCGGTACCTATGGCGATGCAATGCTTATCCTCTAAAACTAATAATTACAAACTTTGTAAAGGAATTAAAACCCAAAAGCGATGGCAAATAATAAAATTTTGTATATCTGTCAGCAGATAATGCCTTATCTTCCGGAGAATGAGGAGTCGCGTTTGAGCAGACAACTTTCGCAAGCAATGCAGGAGCACGGCAACGAGATTCGTACCTTTATGCCGCGTTACGGCTGCGTGAACGAGAGACGCAATCAGTTGCACGAGGTTATTCGTTTGTCGGGAATGAACCTTATTATCAACGATGACGACCACCAGTTGATTATTAAGGTGTCCTCTATCCCGTCGGCACGTATCCAGATATATTTTATCGATAATGACGACTTCTTCTCTCGTAAGGCGGTACTTACCAACGAGGAGGGTAAGGAGTTCGAGGATAACGATGCGCGTATGGTATTCTTTGCGCGTGGCGTGTTGGAGACAGTCAAGAAGTTGCAGTGGAAGCCAAGTGTTGTGCATTGCCACGGTTGGTTCTCCGCTATAGCTCCGCTATATTTGAGAAATATGTTCAAGGACGACCCTCTCTTCAGCAATTCTAAGATTGTGGTGTCGCTCTACGAGGATAAGTTCTCGACTCCACTCAATTCGGCTCTTGCCGAGAAGTTGCAAAACGAGGGTGTGGCGAAAAAAGGACTCGAAAAATTGGAGACTCCTTCATACGAAAATCTGATGCGTTTCGTTATAGACAATGTCGATGGTGTAGTTGTTGGCTCGGAGAATGCCGATAAATCGCTGGTTGATTATGCCCGCGAGAGTGGCAAGAAGGTTCTCGACTATCAATCGCCTGAGGCCGAAGATTTTTATGATAATTACGATCGCTTCTATGAAGGACTTTTTTAGCAGAATCCGCTATAATATACTCACACTGTTGATTGTTGTGGTATCGCTCGTTGTTTCGGGGTGTACTATGACGGCAGACAACACGCTCGGCTCGGATATTATGCCCGAGGGGCAGGTTATGGTTATGCGTCACCTGAAAATACGAGGTAGCGAGATGGTTCGCTATAATGCGGAGACGGCCACCAACGAGAGTGTCAATACGGGGAAGAAGTTTTTCGAGACACGCCTCTACCGTACCGATTCTTTGCTCTCTTCCAATACAGGGGTGGGCTATATGGGTGTAAGTCGTAGCGATACCCTCGGACTTCGCTCCGCAGGTTTTGCCTCGACCATTATCTATATGAATGCTCTCGACGAGGAGACGGGATTTGGCTATAAGCCAATCTTCGATACCATGAAGCTGGTGCTTTCGATTAAGGATTATGGCGGCGATACACTTGTCCCTATCCGCTACAAGGTCTATGAGTTGAAGAGACCTTTGGCGGAGAATGTGCTAAAGTACGATGAGAAACGACAGGAAGACTCTGTGGCCTATATCAACTGCGATTTGAGTGGTATCTACGACGAGTCGAAACCTATATTTGAGTTCACATTCCCTAATGGAGAGTTGCAGCAGGGCCCATCTACTCAGATGATAGCAATGGAATCGACCGAGTATTCGTGGGATTTTGCCCGTCGTTTGATGCTTATCCCCGACAATTATGCCGATGCCAACTCCGATTGGGATGGCTATGGTCGCGATAGTGTGGAGCTCTATAAGGACGACGAAAAGTGGGTGAACAAGTTTTATGGTGTCTATATTAAGCCCGATTTGTCAGCTACTCCGGCCAATAGACGAGGTGCAATGTATGCTCTCGACCTTGAGGCTTCGGGATTTATGTTACAGGGTAGAAGTCGCAATCCGCAGGACCCAACAATGATTAAGGATACTGTGGGTATGTACTACTATTTCCGCGATGATCAATCGAAGTTCAGCGCATCGGTAAATAAAATCGAGCACGACTATACAAAGAGTCTTTCGGGTGGAGAGGCCGAGCTCTCGGACGACGATATGTATCACACCAAGAGCCGCGAGGAGCGCAAGGAGGTTGAGACCTGCTATGTTGAGGGCTTGGGAGGTCCTTCGACCGAGATTTATATTACGGATGAGTTGCTCAACACAATGCTCGACCTCGAAAACTCCGAGGGCGAGACCTACTCGAAGTTGGGCATCAACCAGTGTGTCTTATCCATATATGTCGATAAGGCAGACTATGATTGGACTCTTACCCAAGGCAATGCCGCATTGCTTGCTCCGCTGCTTGACAAGTCGTTTGCGCGTCTTGGAAGCTACTTGAATTACAATACGTTGGCTCCGGTGATGGATTACGACTATGTCTATGAGCAGAACTACAATAGCGAGACTATCTATGGAGGATTCCTCGATCGTAGTCGCGGATGCTATACAATGAATCTTACCGCCTATATGCAGCGACTCTACAACTATGCGAAGAGCGTTCGTCAGGAGGATGGTACTTTTGCCTTCGATGAGACGGATAAGAACTATGTGCAGAGAACAATATATATCGGCACGGAGGCGACCTCGCCGTACGCCTTCTCGGTGAGTGTGTTGCAGGGTGTTGGTTCGTCGTTGTCGGCACCAATACAGATTGATTTGACATATACATTAGTAAAATAGATAACATACAAGACCTGAGTACCACTTGGGTTTTGTTGTGTTGGATTATATAGGAAATATTGAGATGCAAGAGAATTTAGTAATTGTGGAGTCCCCTGCGAAGGCGAAGACCATCGAGAAGTTCTTGGGCAAGGAGTTTGCCGTAAAATCGAGTTTTGGTCATATCCGCGACCTTCCCAAGAGTGGTCTCAGCATAGATATCGCAAAGGGCTTTGTTCCGACATACGAGATTCCGAAGGAGAAGTCAAAACTTGTCTCCGAGTTGTCGAAGGCTGCCGCTGCTGCAAAAACGGTATGGTTGGCAAGCGATGAGGACCGCGAGGGAGAGGCTATAGCCTGGCATTTGACAGAGGTTTTGGGTTTGTCGGTTGAGAGTACCAAACGAATCGTCTTTCACGAGATTACCAAGAATGCAATTTTGAATGCTATCGAGAATCCGCGAAAGGTCGATATGAATTTGGTTAATGCGCAGCAGGCACGCCGCGTGTTGGACCGTATCGTAGGTTTCGAGCTTTCGCCGATTTTGTGGAAGAAGGTGCGTCCGGCACTCTCGGCAGGTCGTGTGCAGAGCGTGGCCGTGCGACTCATCGTGGAGCGCGAGCGCGAGATAATCAACTTCAAGGAGACCTCGTCGTATCGTGTTGTTGCGCAGTTCTATCCTGCTAACGATGCCTCTAAGACAATCTTCAAGGCGGAGTATTCGGAGCGTTTTGCTACCAAAGAGGAGGCTTTGGCTATGCTCGAGCGTTGCAAGACTGCAACTTTCACCGTTGAGGGTAGCGAGATGAAGCCTTCAAAGCGTTATCCTGCACCTCCATTTACCACTTCGACCTTGCAGCAGGAGGCCGGTCGTAAGTTCTCGATGTCGGTGTCGCAGACTATGTCTGTTGCGCAGAAGTTGTATGAGCGAGGTCTGATTACCTATATGCGTACCGATTCGGTAAACCTTTCGGATTTGGCTCTCAATGCCTGCAAGAAGGAGATTTGCGCTATGTTTGGCGATTCGTACTCTGCACGCCGCAACTACACCACCAGCAGTAAGGGGGCACAGGAGGCTCACGAGGCTATCCGTCCAACCTATATCAACAACCACACTATCGAGGGTACTGCAGCCGAGAAACGACTCTACGAGTTGATTTGGAAGCGCACGGTAGCTTCACAGATGGTTCCGGCCGATATCAATCGTTCAACCATCACAATTGATATGTCGGGAAGCGAGACCAAGTTTATTGCTACAGGCGAGGTCGTTACATTCGACGGATTCTTGCGCCTCTACTCCGAGTCGCACGATGAGGAGCCTGCCGAGCAGAGCGATGCGGCCCTCTTGCCGGTTTTGAGTGATGGAACCTTGCTCCTTGCGCAGGTCATTACAGCCACAGAGCGCCACGCAGCTCCGCCAATGCGATTTAGCGAGCCTCTGCTGGTTAAGCGTTTGGAGGAGTTGGGTATCGGTCGTCCTTCGACCTATGCACCAACAATCTCTACAATTATCACTCGCGGATATGTAGAGAAGAGTAACAAACCGGCACAGAAGCGACAGCATACTCTCCTTACGCTCAAGGGCTCGAACATTACAGAGAAGTTGGCTAACGAGAACTATGGAGCCGAGAAGAATCGTCTTGCTCCAACCGATATTGGTATGGTCGTTAATGACTACTTGGAGCAGAATTTCGGTATTGTTATGGACTACAACTTTACCGCAAAGGTGGAGAAGGAGTTCGACCGTATTGCCGATGGTGAGCAGGGCTGGAATACAATGATAGGGGAGTTCTATGGTTCGTTCCACGACCTTGTAGAGAAGGCTATTACCACACAGGTTGAGAAAAATTCGCAGGTGCGTATCCTTGGTGTAGATCCCGAGACAGGACACGTCGTTAAGGCTCGAATTGGCCGCTTTGGTCCTATGGTAGAGCTTGACGGTGGCGATGAAGAGAAGCCGCGCTTTGCGTCGCTCAAGAAGGGACAGCTTATCGAGGCCATTACTCTCGAGGAGGCGTTGTCGCTCTTTGCACTGCCTCGCACACTCGGAGTCTATGAGGACGAGGATGTTGTGGTCGGAATAGGCAAGTTCGGTGCCTATGTCCGCTATGGCAAGAACTTCGCATCGCTTGCCAAAACGGACGACCCATATACAGTAACCTATGAGCGTGCGGTGGAACTTATCGAGTCGCAGAAGAGGGCTGCTACGGCCTCGGCAACTCCGATTAAGACCTTCGAGGAGGATGCCGATATGCTCGTTAAGAATGGTCGCTACGGAGCCTATATCGCCTACAAGGGAAAGAACTATCGTATTCCGCGTAGCAAGAAGGCTGAGTCGCTAACCTATGCTGATTGTCAGAATATTATAAATACGACTAAAAAATAGAGAGAGATGAAGAGGTTTATCACTGCATTAGTTGTGTGCGTTGCACTCGTTGCATCGGCCACAGCACAGGAGAAGAAGGGCTACCAATTTACCGATGGTAAGCTCGTTAAGACTACTTCGGTAAAGAATCAGTTCCGTAGCGGTACCTGTTGGTGCTATTCGGCATTGTCGTTCATCGAGAATGAGATTATGCGTGCCGGTGGCGAGGAGATGGATTTGTCGGAGATGTGGATTGTCCGCAACATCTACTTCGAGAAGGCTGTCAAGTATGTCCGACTCCACGGCCACCTCAATATGGCTGTCGGTGGAGCATTTCACGATGTAACAAAGGGTATCGAGAAGTATGGTATCGTTCCGCAGGAGGTCTATCAGGGTTTGAACTATGGCACAGATAAGCCTGTGTTTGGCGAGATTGATGCTATCCTAAAGGCGTACGTTGAGGCTGTGGTGCAGAATAAGAACCGCAAACTCACCACTGCCTGGAAGGATGGCTTGAATGCAATTCTCGACACCTATTTTGGTAAGATGCCGGAGAAGTTTACCTACAAGGGTAAGGAGTACACTCCGCACTCGTTTGCCGAGTCGTTGCCTGTGAAGATGTCCGATTTCGTCTTTGTTACATCCTATACTCACCACCCATTCTACGAGCAGTATATCGTTGAGGTACCCGACAATTGGATGTGGGAGAAGGCATATAATGTGCCACTTGACGAGTTGATGCAGATTGTGGATAACGCCCTCGAGAACAACTACTCACTTGGCTGGGCAGCCGATGTTTCGGAGAAGGGTTTTCATCGCACCAAGGCTATCGGTATCATTCCGGAGGATAATATCGAGAGTATGAGTGGTACCGAGGCGGAGCGTTGGGGCCGTCTTTCGGCGCAGGAGCGTGCTCGTGAGTTGTATAGCTTCGAGAAGCCTGTCAAGGAGAAGAAGATTACCCAGGAGATGCGCCAGGAGGCCTTCGATAACTATGAGAACACCGATGACCACGGTATGGTTATCATTGGCACTGCAACCGACCAGAATGGCAATCCGTTCTACAAGGTTAAGAACTCGTGGGATGTACGTCCTCCATACGATGGCTACTACTACTTCTCGCGTCCATACGTGGAGTACAAGACTATGGAGATTATGGTGAACAAGAACGCCATTCCAAAGCAGATTCGCAAGAAACTTGCATTGTAAAAATTGTTTTTAAGCAGCGCTTGCTGCATTGCCTTCAAAAAAAATGAGAAGGTTACTCTAATCATTTACGATTTTCAAGTAGGGGAGGTTGCAGCATAGTAATCTCCTCTTATTTTGTATCCTTTTGTCATTCAATGTCATTAAGCGACCAAAGGGAGCGAATGCCATTCAATGCCATTTTATCTTACAAAAAATACGACTAACAGCAAAAAAATCGCGGCAGTTGTCTGCCGCGATTTTTCTATTCTGCCACGATTTCTCTTATCTCTTTTCGCCGAATTCGGTTTGTTGCTTCTCTACCTCTTTGAGTCGCTCGGCATTTGCTGCGCTGATTGCCTTTTCGCGTTCGATGTCGGCATCACTCTTTGCCGAGGCCGATGAGAATGATGACTCCGAACCCTTTGGCAGCAGTGCCGCCTCATTTGCATCATAAATCAACTTCTGTGATGTCGGTTTGCTCTCAAACTCGAGCACTCCGCTTATCGGCATCTGCTGCCCCTCGTAGAGTACAGATGCTGTGATGCGAATCTTGCCGGCCTTGAGTGTCGATTGCACCACTATAGGGGCTGTTCCCCACTTTACGGGAGCCGGGTTTGCCAACTCTCCCGCGCCACCGAGGATGCGACCCTCGCCTTCGATGTGGAATTTGATATAGTAGTTGTTCAATCGCTTGATATTGCCCTCGCGGTCGGTGATGGCTGCTACTACAGTAGTGAAGTCCGAGCCACCCGCCTCGAGGTCGTTACCCTCGTTGTCGAGCCACAACATAACCTTCGATGGTCGGCGTGCCGGACATACTTTGTGCGTTGCTACGACCTTGCCGTCGATGAGTCCCTCGGCCAAGAGATATACATCTTTCTGTAGCTTTCGGCGGCAGAGCTCCTTGTCTGCCATAAAGTCATACACCTCCTTGAATGTGATGATTGGCGAAGGCATTCCTCCGTCACTCTTTGGTTTGCGGTAGGTCCATGTCTTACCACTCGCATTGAATGTCAGGCGTACCTCGTCGCAGTTGGAATATACGGTAACATCCTTTGGCGAGAATGGAGTCATCTCGTGAGCGATATATACCATAGGTCCTGTCTCGTAGAGGCGATTCTCTTGCTTTACAGGCGGACGTTGTGCCATAAACATATAATACGAGTACTTAGGCTGACGGAAAATATCTGCAACACCTCCATAGAATGGGTCGGGGTGGTAGCCGCGTTGGTGGTCAAACGAATGCCATAGACAACCTCCAATGTGGTTCGGGAATACTCGGTATAGCACATCGAGAGCAGTATATTTGTAAGGCGGTTTGGCGTAGTGTTGAGCCTGTATCAACATTGCTGCCTCGCCCCAATTTCTTGCTACACGGCTTGGTGAGTTGTGCGAGTTCCAATCATCCACGCAGTCGCCAAATTCGCGAGTGAAATAGGTTACATCTTCGCGCAGGTTGAGACTCTTGTTGGCATAGATACTGCCATTTCCCGCCTGTGGATGGGTGTATTGGATAGGGTAGATAACATTCGATTTTGTGCGGGCCTCCACATCGTACGACGAGTATGCACCCTTGTATGGATACTCGTCGGCTACAAGTTGCAAGGCGTTATCGGCAAACGATGCCGGAAAACGGGTCTCGTTCAGAGTAGGCTCCCAGAACCACAAGCAGGCGTGGTTGCGGTCGCGACGCACGAGGTTGCGAATGTCATCGTAGATATATTGCTCAAATTTAGGGTCTTTGTTCCAAAATTGCCAACCCGGGGTGTTGTCTATGACAAAGAGGCCAAGCTCGTCGCACGCATCCATAAATGCAGGGTCCTGCGGACAGTGGGCATTGCGGATTACGCGCATACCGAGGTCGCGCAACTTCTTGGCATCGCGCCAATGTGCCGAATTGGCTACGGCGTTGCCCACAACGGCAAAATCTTGGTGACGATTGGCTCCAATCAATGGCTCGTTGTAGTGCTTGCCATTGAGGAAGAATCCCTCCTTACCCTTGAACTCGATTGAACGGATACCTATGCGACGGCGATATCCATCTACCACCTTGTTCTCGCTGTCGAGCACGCGAATAAACAGGTTGTATAGGGTAGGGGAGTCGGGTGTCCAAAGTTGAGGACTTTTGACTGTAACTTTGCGCATAAAACTCATCGCCGAGCCGCCTTTGATTGCTATGCGGCTCTTTACTTTGGCAACAACTTCGCCCTGCGCATTTTGTAGCTCGTAGAGAAGTGACCCTTTGAATGGGGCGTTGTCTGCATTGCGGATGTGGGCCTTAAGAAGTACATCGGCCGACTTTTCACCCACGTTGTCGTAAGCAACGAAGAGACCTCCTCCGGCGGTTATATTCTCGTAGTTGGGGTCGGTGATAAAGATGTTGTTGTGTGCCACCAACCAGCAATCACGATAGATGCCGCCAAAGTAGGTGTAGTCCAATACACGTTGGGCCTTTCCCGGAGGATAGCTCTTGTCGTCGCTATTGTCCGACCATACCGCAATGATATTGTCGCCCGACCAATCGACCGCATTTGTAATATCAACCACTACGGGAAGGTAGCCTCCGAGGTGCTCGGTAAGCTGTTTGCCGTTTACATATACGCGGCTCTTGCCCATAATAGCCTCGAAGTGAAGGAACAGCTTCTTGCCTTTGAGAGCCTTGTCGAGTGAGAAGTGCTTGCGATACCACACTACCCCTTGATAGTTGATGCAGCCGCTTGCCTCGGTCGGAAGGTACTCGATACCGTGCGGTAGCGATACCACGCTCCATTTCGAGTCATCGTACTTCGTAGCCTCTGCACCTACTGCCTCTCCTTTGTGGAAACGCCACGCAGGGTTCATCGAAAAGACCTCGCGGCCACTATTTTCTATCGCATAGAATCCTGCCGTAGAGAAGGCTGGTTGGTAGTTTGCTGTAGCCTTGGTATGTGGAGCAAGGAGCGCAAACATCAAGATAGGGATAATCTTCAAAAATTTCATCTTATTGTTTAAGTTATTGGTTTATTCAATCGCTTCGACATCCTCGATACCCACCTCGCGCACAACGGCCATAATCTCCTCGCGTAACGCCTTCGGAGTGACATTTTCGCGGATGACCGTGAGATAGGAGTGGCGAATTTCACGCTCTACAACCTCGCGGGGCAGTCGC
>JAZQIS010000090.1:0-35653 GCA_045541235.1 Alistipes sp. | reverse complement strand
TCCGACTTAGCGATTGCAGTGCAAACTACATAGGTCGAAAACCGTCAAGGCTTATAAGCATATAAATCGGTTTATATTGCTGACTCAAGCTATGGAGGAAAAAATTAAGGAGGCCCAAGGTAAAAATATTGTTGTGGAGAGTTTGGTAAATCCGAATACCTTTGTAGTAGAGAGAAATAAAGTTAATAGCGAGACAATTTTTCTATACACGGGGGCTCTCGATGAGTTTACTTGTGTCAAAGAACTGATTGAGGCTTTTAGATTGACTACATCTCCGGAATATAAATTGACTATTTGCGGAGTTGGAGCATTGGAATCCTATGTAAAAAGTGTATCGGAGGTAGATAAACGTATAGACTTCCTTGGTGTTGTGTCACGAGGGGAGTGTTTGAATTTGCAAAGGAGTGCTACGTGTTTAATCAATCCGAGAAAACCAAATGGGGCTATTACAAAGTATTCTTTTCCGTCTAAGACAGTAGAATATATGAGTTCCGGAACACCGATGATTGGATATCGACTTGAAGGTATCCCCGAGGAGTACTATGAGCATATGTATATACCCGAAGATTTGTCTAATGAATCATTGGCGCGCACGATGGAGTATGTTGCAAATTTAGATTCAAAGATATTGAGTGAAAAGGCTAAAGCAGCACACGAGTTTTTGATAAAAAACAAAACGTCGCAGAAGCAGGTTCGCAAAATGGTAGAATTTATAATTCAGTCAAAATAGTAATGCCAACACTTCTGCAAATAAATGTTTGTGTTAATCGAGGCTCAACGGGTCGTATCGCCGAGCAGATAGGTGAGGCTGTGATGTCGAGGGGGTGGTCGAGTTATATTGCCTATGGCAGAGGAGATTCCCACTCAACGTCACATACGATTAAAATCGGCTCAAGGTTAGGTGTTGCTATACACGCACTATTAACCCGTATAACCGACAGACATGGTCTATACTCGCGAATTGCAACTAAGCGGTTGATTCGACAGATTGAGAGCATTGCACCTGATATTATTCATCTTCACAATATACACGGCTATTATATAAACTATCAAGTTCTGTTTAGCTATTTGCGGGAGGCTAAGATTCCTGTAGTATGGACTCTTCATGACTGTTGGGCAATGACAGGACACTGCTCGCATTTTGAGTATGTGGGTTGTGCGCGATGGAAAACAGGATGTTATGATTGTCCTCAAAAAAATGCCTATCCAAGAAGTTGGCTCATAGATAATTCTCGGAATAATTATAGTGAAAAATGTTCTCAGTTTACATCGATAGAGAATCTTACCCTTGTGCCGGTGTCTGATTGGTTGGGTGCTGTTGCTAAAGAGTCAAATCTTGGAGAGTATAACATTAGAGTAATTCATAACGGCATAGATACTTGTGTGTTTACTCCGGTCGCTAATAATACTCTAAGGCAACAATACGGCATATCGGACGATAAAAAGATTGTACTTGGAGTAGCCTCTCCCTGGAGTAAACAAAAGGGATTCAACGATTTCATAAAACTTAATGAGCATTTGTCCAAACAGAGATATCAAATTGTAATGGTAGGCATCTCGGAGGGACAACGGAGAAAACTCCCAAATAGCATTATTGGGATTCCTCGAACAAGTGACATATACGAACTTGTAGGGTGGTACTCAGCAGCAGATGTTTTTGTTAATCCCACCTTCGAGGATTCTTATCCGACTACCAATTTGGAGGCCCTATCGTGTGGAACACCTGTGATTACATATAAAACAGGTGGTAGCTCCGAATCGGTTAATTCCGATATGGGTAGAGTTGTGGATAAAGGGAGTGTAGAGGGCCTTGCTGAGGCGATAGAAGAGCTTTGCAAGGAGAATAGAGCTGCTATGCGTGAAAAGTGTCGTGCTTATGCGGTTGCGCACTTTGATAAGCGAGATTGTTTTAGAGAGTACATAGATTTATACGAAGAAATTTTACAAAAAAGATAATATACTACAAATGTCAATCTTCAAAGACAAAGTCCTGTTGATTACAGGCGGTACGGGCAGTTTCGGAAACGCCGTGCTTCGTAGATTCCTTGATTCGGATATCAAGGAGATTCGTATATTCTCGCGCGATGAGAAGAAACAAGACGATATGCGTCACGCGCTGCAAAACCCAAAGGTGAAGTTCTATATCGGTAATGTGCGTGACAAGCAGTCCGTGGATATCGCTATGCGAGGTGTTGATTATGTCTTTGCGGCGGCTGCCCTCAAGCAGGTCCCTTCCTGCGAGTTCTTCCCGATGGAGGCCACGATGACCAATGTCGTAGGTACTAACAATGTCCTCCTCTCGGCTATCGAGCATGGTGTGAAGAATGTGGTTGTACTCTCAACCGACAAGGCGGCCTATCCAATCAACGCTATGGGTATCTCGAAGGCTCTGATGGAGAAGGTGGCTATTGCCAAGGGCCGTGAGCTCGGTCAGGGTGCTGCAACTACAATCTGTTGCACCCGTTATGGCAATGTTATGGCTTCGCGAGGTTCGGTTATTCCGTTGTGGGTGGAGCAGATGGAGCAGGGAAAGCCTATCACCATCACCGACCCCGAGATGACTCGTTTTATGATGACTCTGGACGATGCCGTGGATTTGGTTATCTACGCCTTTACGCACGGTGAGAATGGCGATTTGTTTGTGCAGAAGGCCCCTGCAGCAACCCTCTCGACATTGGCCGAGGCGTTGAAGCAGACCTATGCGCGTATTGATGCTAAGTATGCCGATACCGAGGTCAAGGTTATAGGCACACGTCACGGTGAGAAGTTGTACGAGACACTTGTTACTCGCGAGGAGATGGCTAAGGCTATCGATATGGGCGACTACTATCGTATCCCTTGCGATACACGCGATTTGAACTACGATAAGTTCTTCGTTGAGGGTAACGAGAAGTTGTCGAAGATTGAGGACTACCACTCGCACAATACCCGTCGTCTCGATGTTGAGGGTATGAAGGAGTTGCTGTTGAAATTGCGCTTCATCCGCGAGGATTTGGGTCTCCAGCCTCGCTCGAAGGCTCGCGAAATACGTAGTGAGTAATGTCGAAAGTAGAAGTTGTTGAGGGAGAGATTTTTCGCGATGAGCGCGGACAAATCTCATCGTTGAACGCCTTTCGTTTCGCAGGTGTCGAGCGTTGCTACTTTATCCACCATCCCGACACTTCGGTAGTGCGAGGTTGGCACGGACATAAGTTCGAGAAGAAGTGGTTTTACTGCATCAAGGGCTCTTTCACGGTAGCCTTGGTCGAGGTTGATAATTGGGATAATCCATCGCCCGACCTTGTACCCGAGATTTTCGAGTTGAGCGACCGCGAGAGCAAGATTATATGCGTACCGGAGGGGTATGCCAACTGCATTAAGGCTCACGAGAAGGAGTCCGTATTGCTTGTCTTTTCGGGTAAGATTTTGGAGGAGGCTCTCAAAGATAGTTGGCGATACGATAAGGATATGTGGGTAGATTGGTCGAAGTACTAAACAGACAATGGAAGAACCTCGTTTCGTGCAAAAGATAAAGCAAAAATTACTGAACATTGTCAATGCAATAGCAGCTCCTGTTGTTGCAGAGTTTACAGTGTTTGGAGTGATGTTGTTGCTCAATTTTGTCAGTTCGGTATATTACGGTTTGCACTATTCGGCAACGGTAACCAATGCTCTTACATGGTCGGTTGTCCTAACTCCGATATATGTGTTAATTGCCTATCTGACGGCACTGATTGTATATGGTTGTGGCAAACTTAATCGTAAATATTTGCGTAGGGTAGTATGCTGGGCAGTTTTGGGACTGTATGCTATATGTGCTCTTGTTGAGGCTTGTCTATTGACATTTTTTGATACATATTTTACTCCGACAGTTGCGACATTTCTATTTCAAACCACGACCGGCGAGGCTGGTGGATTTATAGATGCATATATTCTCTCGCAAGAGTTTATATTGTGTATCTTTCTGGTTGTAGTTGTAATGGCTGCTATATGCGGTATTGTTTGGTGTGCGAAGAGATGGCTAAACTATCGTAGCTTTTACGGTGTAGTTGTAGTGCTTTCATTGTTGGTGTGCGTGGCGTATGCGGGATACACTCCACTTCGATTGAGGGTGGAGGTGAAAATACCATTTACAGCACTTACACGTACAACAAAAGGATTGGTTGGCTATTCACACTCTCTAAAGGAGCAGCGTACTATCTGCGAGGAGACGATGGTTGAGGGGGGGGGAATTGAGGCCTCTTCTCCGTCAATCGTATTGATTATCGGAGAGTCGTATAGTAAGCACCATAGCGGGCTGTATGGATATGATAAGGAGGTTAATCCTCTCCTGTCTAAATATATGCAGACGGAGAATAATGGCCGAATGGCGGTCTTTGAAGATGTTGTTGTTCCTTACAACTCAACCCATAAGATGTTGAAAGAGATTCTCTCATTGCACAGTGTTGATGGTGATAAGGCGTGGAATGAGTTTCCGCTTTTACCTCATATTATGCGTGATGCAGGATACTATGTCTCATTTGTGAGTAGTCAGATTCCGGCCTTCGGAAATGATGGAAATGCTGGCGAGTCCGGTACTTATTTTTTTCAACATCCGCACGTGTCGAAACGTTCGTTTGATTATAGAAACACGAAAGAGTATCGTTATGATTTGTCGCTTTTGGATGAAATAGAGAGTGCTCGAACAAATCGTAATGGGAAACCGGAGTTTTCAATCATACAACTAATGGGTCAACACATATACGCTAAGAATAATTTTCCTCCTACTTTTGCCAAGTTCGAGCCTCAAGATTATAACGATAGCAACTTTGTTATTTCGGAGGCGCAGAAGCAGGAGAAGGCCGATTACGATAATGCAACACTCTACAATGACTATGTAGTGGAGCAGATATTTCGTTGCTATGATGACGCTCCAACAATAATTATATATATGTCGGACCACGGAGAGGAGGTTCACGATTACCGTCCGTTCTTGAGCCGAAGTCACGGTGAACTGAAGACCGAGAATGAGATTAAGTATCAGTATCAAATTCCGTTTTTGATATATGCAAATCAAAAATTTGTCGAGCAAAATAGCAATTTGGTAGAACGAATAATGGAGGCGCAGACATTGCCGTTTATGGCGGACGATGTGCCGCATATTATTCTTGGCATTTCGGGTGTTCGGTGCGGTTGGTACAATCCAAGTCGAGATTTACTGCACGACGAGTACAATGCCCAAAGAATCAGAATTATAGAGGATAAACAGGTGTATAGAAAGATAGAATAGTTCCTATGAAGATACTTGTAACCGGAGCGAAGGGTTTTGTGGGACAGAATCTTTGCGCACAACTTAAAAATATTCGTGACGGAAAGGCGCGTTGCTATGGCGAGGTTGCCATAGAGGAGATTTTTGAGTACGATATCGACTCAACTCCCGAAGATTTGGATGCCTATTGTCGTGAGGCCGATTTTGTGTTCAACTTGGCTGGTGTAAACCGTCCGCAGAGTACGGAAGAGTTTATGCAGGGAAATTTTGGCTTTGCCTCCACGTTACTCGAGACTCTTGAAAGACACGGCAATAACTGCCCTGTGATGCTCTCGTCGTCTATACAGGCGACTTTGGCCGGTCGTTTTGGCGATAGCGAGTATGGTCGCAGCAAGCGTGCAGGCGAAGAGCTATTCTTTAATTATAGCGCGCGTGCGGGCGCGCGAGTGTTGGTCTATCGCTTCCCGAACCTCTTTGGTAAGTGGTGCCGTCCTAACTACAATTCGGCAGTGGCAACCTTCTGCAATAATATTGCAAACGACCTCCCTATTACGGTAAATGACCGTTCGACAGAGTTGGAACTGCTCTATATCGACGACTTGGTGGACGAGATGATAGGTGCGCTGAAAGGCGAGGAGCACCACTGCGAATTTGAGGGTGTAGAGACTATTTTGTGCGACAACGGCAACTATTGCGCGGTGCCTACGACGCATAAGATTACGCTCGGCGAGATTGTAGATTTGCTTGGCGAGTTCAAGGCGCAGCCGCAGACACTTGTGGTGCCCGAAATCCCGAATAACTCATTTGCCAAGAAGCTCTATTCGACCTATTTGAGCTACTTGCCGAAGGAGAAGGTATCGTTCGAGCTGAAGATGAACTGCGATGCCCGAGGCTCATTTACCGAGTTGTTGCGTAGCGAGAAGTGCGGACAGGTTAGTGTAAATATCTCAAAACCGGGCATCACCAAGGGCGAACACTGGCACAATACCAAGTGGGAGTTCTTTATTGTGGTGTCGGGACACGGCTTGATTCAGCAGCGACGGGTTGGCTCGGGAGAGGTGTTGAATTTTGAGGTTAGCGGCGAGAAGATCGAGGCGGTGCATATGTTGCCCGGCTATACTCACAATATCATCAATCTCTCGGATAGCGAAGATTTGGTAACGGTTATGTGGGCAAACGAGGCGTTCGACCCGAATAAACCGGATACCTATTTTGAGAAAGTAGAATTATCGTAGTTTATGAAGAGAGGGCTTATAATGATTCCGTACGCCTATTTGGAGGAGTACAATACAAGTGTGAATATGGTTCAAGGGAAGGCCTTCGACTTGTATATGAAGAATTGTTGCGTAGCATCGGTCTCTGCGAAATATAACTGCGGAGAGAATACGGATGTTGCTATTGTAACAAATATAGACATTCCGGCTTACTACCGTGAGATAGTGGAGCAACGTGGGGTGGTAATTATAAAATATCCGTTCGATGAATTTTGCTTTGATAAGCAATATAGATGGTCATTAGCCTTCTATAAGTTGTGTGCATTGTCGAAGGCTGTTAAGAACCTACACTACGATTATTATGCCTATATGGATAGTGATGTGTATGTACAAGGAGACTTCGATAACATATGGAGGGAGTGCGACTATAATATGCAGATGTATGATATAAATGAGGGGTTAAATTCTGCCGATTATTGTCGTGTGTTGAATGAATTTACCGCCTTTGATACCTCTATAAAGGGTGGTATTACTCACTATGGCGGAGAATTTTATGCGGCAACCTCAAGTCACGCAAAGTTGTTTGTAGCGGAGTGTGAGCGAATCTACAAAGAGATGTTGGAGCGAAACTTCTCTACAACTCAGGGTGATGAGTTTATTACATCGATAGCCGCCTATCGACTCAAATCCATAGTAAAGAACGCGGCTCCGTACGTATATCGATTTTGGACAGGTACATATCGTTTAATTAATACCAACTATAAACTATCACCGGTAGTTGTGCTACACTGTCCGGCAGAGAAGAAGTATGGCATAATCACAATATTTAGGAGATATATTAGCAAGGGTAAGATACCATCAAATAGGGTAGTGCATAGATTATTACATCTCAATACACCATCACTATTGACTATTATTAAGATAATCGTAAAAAAGATATTGAATAAACCATTATGAAACCAAACCTCAGTAATGTCTCTTTTGCCGAGAATGGCAAACTCAAACTCTTGATTATTGTGGGTACTCGCCCCGAGATTATCCGCTTGGCAGCGGTGATTAACAAGTGTCGTAAATATTTCGACTGCGTATTGGCCCATACGGGACAGAACTACGACTACAACCTTAACGGCATCTTCTTCCGCGACTTGAAGTTGGCGGAGCCTGAGGTCTATCTCGATGCCGTAGGCGATGACTTGGGCGCAACGATGGGCAATATCATCAACTCGTCGTATAAGTTGATGGTGGAGATTAAACCCGATGCCGTTTTGGTATTGGGCGACACCAATTCGTGTCTCTCGGTAATTGGAGCCAAGCGTCTGCATATCCCAATTTTTCATATGGAGGCGGGAAATCGTTGCTTTGATGAGTGTCTGCCCGAGGAGACCAATCGCCGCATCGTAGATATTATCTCGGATGTAAATATCTGCTATTCGGAGCACGCGCGACGCTACCTCAATGCAAGTGGCGTAGCCAAAGAGCGAACCTATGTCAGTGGCTCGCCTATGGCAGAGGTGTTGCACGAGAATTTGGCGGAGATTGAGGCGAGTGATATCCATAAGCGTTTGGGCTTGGAGAAGGGACGTTATATTCTCTTGTCAGCTCACCGCGAGGAGAATATCGATACCGAGAAGAACTTTGTATCGCTCTTTACCGCAATAAATAAGATGGCCGAGAAGTACGATATGCCTATCTTGTATTCGTGCCATCCTCGTAGCCGTAATCGCTTGGCTGCAAGTGGCTTCGAGTTGGATAAGCGTGTTATTCAGCACGAGCCTCTCGGATTTCACGATTACAACTGTTTACAGATGAACGCATTTGCAGTGGTAAGTGACAGCGGTACACTGCCCGAGGAGAGCTCCTTCTTTACAAGTGTAGGCCACTCCTTCCCTGCGGTATGTATCCGCACCTCGACAGAGCGTCCCGAGGCTTTGGATAAGGGATGCTTTATCTTGGCCGGAATCGACGAAATGTCGTTGTTGCAGGCCGTAGATACTGCGGTTGAGATGGTTGCAAATGGCGACAATGGTATCCCTGTGCCAAACTACACCGACGAGAATGTATCAACAAAGGTTGTGAAGTTGATACAATCCTACACGGGTGTAGTAAATAAGATGGTTTGGCGAAAGTAGAGTAGAGGATGAGTCGCAAGAGGATACTGCTTGTAACGCAATATTTTAAGCCCGAGAATTTCAAGTGTAACGACATTGCCTTCGAGTTGCAGCGTCGGGGTTACGACGTTACCGTTCTGACAGCCATTCCGAACTATCCGCAAGGGCGATTCTTTGATGGCTACGGACTCTTCAAGCGTCGTACAGAGGTTATCGATGGAGTAAAGGTTATCCGAGGCTTCGTTGTGCCCCGAGGTGATGGCGGGAAGATAAGGCTGTCGCTCAACTATTTGAGCTACCTTGTCTCCTCTTGTCTGATTGCTCTCTACCTTGCTTTAAGGCATCGCTACGATGCCGTGTTTGTGCATCAAGTCTCTCCCGTAACTATTGGTGTTGCAGCAACACTTGTCAAGAAGTTGCAACGAATACCGATGTACTTTTGGGTTCTCGATTTGTGGCCCGAGAGCCTTACAGCGGCTATAGGACTAAAGAACCGCTTTATTCTCGGATTTTTCTCGCGAATGGTGCGTTGGTTCTATCGCAACTCCGATAAGATTCTGATAAGTTCTAAGGGCTTCGAGCACTCTATATGCTGCAAAGGCGATTTTGCATCAAAGATTATATACTTCCCGAATTGGGTAGATGCCGCACTTACCGAGGTGCGGAGTGTTGAGACTCCGGAGGTTCCCGAGGGCTTTGTCGCTATGTTTACGGGCAATATCGGCGCATCGCAGGACTTTGGTACTGTGCTCGATGGCGCAGAGATGTTGAAAAGTCATCCCGACATTCACTTTGTCATTGTCGGTAATGGTCGAGCAAAGGAGTGGGTTGAGAGTGAAATTTCGAGGCGCGGACTCTCCTCCACGTTCCATTGCGTAGGTTCATACCCGCTGGAGGCTATGCCTGCAACCTTTGCAAAGGCAGATTTGCTCTTTGCGGCTTTGAAGGACGAACCTGTCTTTGCGCTGACTGTACCGGCCAAGATTCAGGCATATATGTCGGCCGGGAAGCCTATTATAACGATGATAAATGGCGAGGCAAAGGGGCTTATCGAGGATGTAGGTTGTGGCGTTGCGGTTAAGGCGGGCGATGCAGCGGCCTTTGCCGAGGCGGTGCTTCGTATATCGCAGATGTCGTCAAGACAACGCGAGGAGTTAGGTTGCAAAGGGCGCGACTTCTCGGCAAAACATTTTAATTTCGAGCTTCAGATGAATCTGCTCGAGGAGATTATAAACGGATAGAATGGGCGAATCGAATAGTACAATAACAGCTCTTTTGTCGCTTATCCGCATCGCTATCGGTGTGGAGAGTGTGGCAGAGGCCAAGGTTACAGATGTTGCGTGGGCGAAGGTGTATGCTCTTGCGCGAAAACAAGGAGTGTTGGCAATAGCTTTCGATGGTCTGATAAAGATATTTGAGCAGGATGCCGAGGTTGCGAAAACCTTTCCACAGTCGCTTAAGTTGCAGTGGATAAATGCTGTATTCAGCATTGAGCAGCGATACGAAAGACAACGTATGGTGTGTGCCGAACTTGCAGAAAAGTGGGCAGAGCAAGGTGTTAAGACGCTATGTCTGAAGGGTTTGGCCTTTAGTACCTATTACCCTGTTGCCAACCACCGCGAGTGTGGCGATTTCGATTGTTACCTCTACGACGACTACGCTAAGGGAAATGTCATAGCGCAAGAACTCGGGGCGAGGATAGACGAGAGTATGTATAAGCACTCCGAGATGATATACCGCAAAGTTATGGTCGAAAATCATCGCTTTATTGTTGCGGTACGTGGTGGCAGAAAGATGAAGGAGTTGCACGCTCTGCTCGATAATATTGCCCGCACAGAGGAGCGCGTTCCTATTTTTGATACTAAGATAGAGATGCCGTCGGCAATGTTCAATGGACTATTTATGATTCATCACGCGCTTACTCACTTCCTCTCGGAGGGTATCCGCCTGCGGCATATCCTCGATTGGGCATTGTTCCTCCGCAGAGAGCAGGAGAGTCTGGATTGGAGACGATTTTACGAGCTGTGCGAGGAGTACGATATGCGCTCATTTGTAGATTGTGTGTCGGCTATAGCTGTTCGTGCACTTGGCATCGAGGTCCGCAATCCGCAGATTGTTGTCGAGAGTCCCTATAGTGAGCAGGTGCTAACCTCCATTATCAACGATGACGATGCGGTATTTTCTAAGAGTGTCGGGGCGTGGCGCAAACGAATGATGCTTGTGAAGAATCTCTTTGCTTCGCGTTGGAAGTATAGGGCCTTCACCAAGTCGAATATTTATACCAAATTTATATCTCTTGTGTGGGGCTATCTTACCCACCCCGAAGAGGATTAAGATGAGATGGATGATATGGCGAAAATTGCACTTTTTGCAGGGTCGTTCGACCCCTTTACACGTGGTCACGAGGTGGTTGTCGAGGAGGCGTTAAAACTCTTCGACGAGGTGGTTGTGGCCGTAGGCGAGAATGTATCGAAGCATGCACTACTATCGGTGGAGCAACGCTGTCGATTGATAGAGGATGTGTATGGCAACGAGGAGCGAGTGCGCGTAGCGAGCTATTCGACCTTGACGGGTGATTTTGCTCGTGAGGTGGGTGCTACGGTGCTGGTGCGAGGTGTTCGCAACTCGGTCGATTTCGAGTTCGAGCGCACGATAGAGATTGCCAACCGACAACTCTTCCCCGAGCTGACTACGGTACTTTTGCCCACTCCGGTCGAGTATATGCACATCTCGTCGAGTATGGTGCGTGAGCTGCTTTCGTTTGGTCGCAGTGTCGATGAGTTTATGCCCGCACGCATTAGGATTAGTAACTATCTGAACAATAACTAAATAATAAATATATTGCTAACGGCTGACGGCTACAAGCCTATAGCCCCAAAATTAAGTAAAATGGAATTTTCAGCAGAAATGATTGCCGGTCTGTTGTCCGGTGAGGTGGTTGGCGATAGCAACGCCTCAATCTACACGGTCTCCTCAATCGAAGGTGGTAAAGAGGGAGGTTTGGCCTATTTATCGAATCCTCGTTTCGAGCCATATCTCTATACTACAAAGTGTTCGGTAGTGCTTGTGGAGCGCGATTTTGTGCCAAAGCAGGAGGTTGCGGCAACGCTTGTGAAGGTGGATAATGTAAACGCTTGCGTATTGCGCCTTTTAGAGATGTATAACGCAATGAAACCGCAGAAAAAGGGGGTATCGAAGTTGGCTTCCGTGTCGGAGAGTGCCACTATTGGTAAGGATTGCTATATTGGCGATTTTGCAGTTGTTGAGGCTGGTGCAGTAGTGGGTGATGGAGCAAAAATATATCCTCAATGTTATGTTGGCGATAATGTGAAGATAGGCAACGGCACAACCCTTTACGCGGGAGTGAAGATATACGAGGGTTGTAGCATTGGTGCCAACTGTATCCTTCATGCGGGCGCGGTTATCGGAGCCGATGGTTTTGGCTTTGCGCCGAATGCCGAGGGCGGTTTCGACAAGATTCCGCAGCTCGGAAATGTAATTATCGAGGACAATGTGGAGATTGGTGCAAACACCTGTATCGACCGTGCAAAGACCGACTCTACAATTATTCGTAAGGGTGTTAAGTTGGATAATCTCATCCAGATTGGCCACAATGTGCAGATTGGCGAGAATACCGTATCATCGTCGCAGACGGGTGTCGCGGGAACAACAAAGATTGGTGCAAACTGCTTTATCGGCGGTCAGGTAGGCTTTGCCGACCATATTACCGTGGGCGATCGTGTGAAGATTGGAGCCCAGAGTGGTATAGATAAGGATATTCCGAACGACGAATTCCGTTTTGGCTCGCCTGCACTTCCGGGTATCAGCTATCACCGTTCGTTTGCGGTGTTTAAGGAGCTGCCCGATTTGCGTCGTCGCGTGATGAAGTTGGAGGCCGAGTTGGCAAAGAAAGAGGAGTAAAAAATTAAATCAATATAGTTATGAAAAGGATTTTTTTGATGTTGGCAGCGGTGGTTGCCTTGGTTAGTTGTGGCTCAAATACAAATGCTGCTAAGACCGAAATCTATGGTGCTATCGACAATCTCGAGTCGATAGGCAATGTCTATCTTGTGGATATGTGGGATGCGCGCAATGTTATCGACTCGGTAAAGATTGAGAATACCAATACCTTCCATTTTGAGGGGGTTAAGCATGCTCCTACATTTGCACGATTGATGATGGAGGGCGACAGACCTGTCGCTTTGCTCTTCTTGGATGGTGGCAAGGTTCGTGTGTCAGGCGATTACAGAAAGGGCGATATCAAAGCCAGCGGAACCCCTGCAAATGATGCTTTTGTTGCCATGATGGAGCGTGATCAGGAGCTTCGCGCCAAGTATCGTCAGGCTATGGTTGCGAAGGATGCCAAGGCGGCAGAGGCGGTCGATGAGGAGCATACTGCTATGCAACAAGAGTTCTACAACAATAACAAGAACAATGTCTTTGGTCTCTTTATGTTGAAGCAGTTGTCCTATGGAATGACTGCAAAAGAGGTGCTCGACGAGTTGGCTGCATTGCCCGCCGAGATGGCAGCGTGGCCAATGGTGGTAAAAATGAGAGATAACTCGGAGCGTAAATTCAAGACCGAACCGCAGGTGGAGGGTAGCGACTATGTTCCTCACTATATCGATATCGAGCAGCCAACTCCTGCAGGAGAGGCCGTTTCGTTGAAGTCGGTTGTAGAGAACAAGAGTAACCGTTACGTATTGCTCGACTTTTGGGCTTCGTGGTGTGGACCATGTATGGGCGAGATGCCATATTTGAAGGAGGCTTATAAACTCTACCATGATAAGGGCTTCGAGATTTATGGAGTGTCGTTCGATAATAAAGCTGAGTCGTGGAAGGCTGCTATCGAGAATCAGCAGATGAAGTGGGTGAATGTCAGCACCCTGGAGCGTTTTGACAACCCTGCAGCCAAAGATTATGTTGTGGAGTCAATCCCTACAAATTTCCTTATCGACTGCAGCAATGGTGTCATTATCGCCAAGAATTTGCGCGGAGAGGCTGTCTTGAAGAAGTTGGAGGAGTTGCTCAAGTAGTATATGGCACAACAGAGGGAGGTATATCGCATCTTGGGTATCGACCCCGGCACAAACTATACGGGATATGGTGTGTTGGAGGTCGATGGCCGTACATTGCGTCCGGTTGTGATGGGCGAGATAGACCTTCACAAGATAGCCGACCCATACGAAAAGTTGCGCTATATCTTCGATAGTGTAAGCCGTTTAGTCAAGGAGTACAAGCCGCGAGAAGTGGCGTTGGAGTCGCCATTTTTCGGGCAGAATGTGCAATCGATGCTCAAACTTGGTCGCGCGCAGGGTGTCGCTATGGCGGCGGCTCTCAGTCAGGAGGTCGATGTGTTTGAGTATGCCCCCTCGCGTATCAAGCAGTCGGTGGTGGGCTTGGGCTCTGCATCGAAGGAGCAGATTGCAGGTGTCGTGATGCGTACTCTGCATATCGAAACACCCCCACGAAAGCTGGATGCTACGGATGGTATGGCGGTGGCATTGTGCCACTACTACTCGATATCATCGCCTATAAATCAGGCCCTTGGCGGAGTGAAGGTCAAGGGGTTGGGTGGCGATAAGGTGGCTCGCAAACGTGGCACAAAGACGTGGGATCAGTTTCTTCGTGAAAATCCCGATAGGGTTAAATAGAGCACATTAGCCAACCATAAACAAGGATTTGCCAACCAAGACCCCTTTGGGGGCATTATTCCATAAACAATACAGAAAGAGCCTGTCTAACAAAAAAGTTAGACAGGCTCTCGTTTTGTTCTTATGTGAGTACTACTCTTGTTTAGGTTGCTCCTTCTTACCCTTGCTATTGTAGAGGAAGCGGCGAATCTTCTTCGATGGAGTGCGCTCGAACTCCTCCTCCTGCTCGACAACGTCGGTAATCTTGGAGTAGCGGTTTACACGCTCATTTACATACTGTTTGATGTCGTTCATAAGGCCCTCCTTAAAGAGTGTGAACTCGTGCTTCTTTTTGTGCCAAGTATCTACCAAGTCGGCATAGCGAGCCTCGAGAGCCTCGGTGTCGAAGTGAACAAGAGCCACAAGCTTACCATTGTCCTCGGTAACGAGGGCTTCAGAGATAAATACGTGCGAATTGAGTACATTTTCGATATCCTCAGGATAGATATTCTCTCCACTCGGGCCGAGAATCATATTCTTTGAGCGACCTTTAATGTAGAGCCATCCATCCTTGTCGAAACAGCAGAGGTCTCCGGTGCGGAAGAATCCATCCTCGGTAAATGCAGCGGCCGTAGCCTCGGGATTTTTGTAGTATCCCTGCATCTGCGAAGGGCTCTTTACGACCAATTCGCCGATACCTTCGTCGTTAATATTCTCTAAGCGGTACTCGATACCCTTCAATATAGGGCCTGTAGAGCCAAGACGAACCATATCGTCAACGGCACCTGCCAACAGAGGGGCTGTCTCGGTTAAACCATAGCCGATATCATAGATGAATTTGGACTCGAGAAGGAACTGCTCAACTTCGGAGTCGAGTTTTGCACCTCCGATACCGAAGAATCTGATGCGGCCTCCGAAGGTCTTTGTCAACTTCTTGCCGGCAATGCGGTGGAGGTAGCGACGGATAAATCCTACGCCGTAGAGGGCGCGCATAAATCCGCTTGAAGTAAACTGTTTCTTAACTTTGCCCTTGTAAATCTTCTCGATGATAAGAGGCACGGTAAGCATAATCGTTGGTCGAACCTCCTTGAGCGCAGGCAACAACACCGAAACGGTAGGAGCCTTATCGAGATATACGACGTGAGCTCCGTGATGGAATGCCAGAATAAGGCCCAATGTACATTCGTAGGTGTGCGCCATAGGCAGTACCGAGAGGAAAATATCATCCTCTCTCACCAGGAATAACGGGTCGATAAGCCACATTTGCGATGCGAGGTTGTGGTGCGTAAGCATTACGCCCTTTGGAGCCGAGGTGGTTCCCGAAGTGTAGATAAGCGCCGCTAAATCCTCGGGCTGCGGGATTGTGAGCTCTCCCTCCTCCTTTACATTCTGCGAGAGAATAGAGAGATTCTTGGTGCGGATTACGATATTCATCTTTGCCGAAACCTCTTTCGAGATTTTGGTAAAGAGCTTATCCGAAACACACATAGCCTTAGCCTCCGAGTGCTCAACGATGCGGTCGAGGTCTGCCGATGTGAAATCTGGCATTACAGGGACTACTGTGTAGCCTCCCGTAGTTGCAGCAAAGTAGCAGATGCCCCAATTCGGCATATTACTACTGAGCAACACGACCTTGTCGCCCTTTTTAAGTCCTGCCGAGCGGAGCAATTCTTGTACCTCGGCTACCTTTTCGCCCACCTGCTTGAAGGTGTAGCTACCGCCTCTCCATAGCGAGAAGGCTATACGCTCCGGAAAATTCTTTACACTATTGTGCAGAATTTCGTAAAGAGTATTCAACTTCATAAAAAAGTAGTTAAAATAATTAAAAGTTCAGTGTAAGAGTCTATTTTTTATTTGTGTGCACCCTTACATTCCTGCACAAATGTAGGATATTTTTCTTAAAAAATAGTATATTTGTAAGAAAATAAGCGATAAGTGTTAGATACGTCACATATTAAAGCGAGTGCGCGAGAGGTCGGCTTCGATCTCTGCGGAGTGGCTCAATGTCGTCATTTTGAGGATGATAGAACTTTTCTCGAGAGTTGGATAGAGCAGGGGTATGCCTCTTCGCTCGACTACCTCAAAAGGAATATGGAGTGTCGTGCCGATGCCTCTCGTCTTGTTGAGGGGGCAAAGAGTGTGATAATTTGCGCTGTTGCATATAAAAATCTAATCAGTGACGGATATCCTGCCGACCATAATGCAAAGGTTGCTTCGTTTGCTTGTGCTGCCGATTATCATCAAACTATCAAGCAGATGCTATTTGAACTCTGCGGTAAGCTCAAGGCTGCGGAGCCCCACTTTTTGGCCCGTTGTTTTGTAGATAGTGCCCCTATTTTCGAGAAAAGATATGCAGTAGAGGCGGGACTTGGTTGGATTGGGCGACAGTCGCTGCTTGTAACGCCGGAGTTTGGAACTTTTGTTTTGCTTGGCGAGATTGTGATGACAGCCGAGTGCAACAAGTATGACGAACCATATCGGGGTGTTGGATGCGGAGAGTGCCGTCGTTGTGTTGAGGCCTGCCCGAATGGTGCTGTCAAAGAGCGACATATCGACACCTCGCGTTGTATATCGTGTGCTACGGTGGAGTGTCGCGATGGTGCTTGTGGTTGCGATACTCACGGCTGGATTTTTGGTTGTGATGAATGTCAAACCATCTGCCCGTACAATCTCCGCGCCCCATACTTTACAAATGAGCGTTTTGCTCCACTTTTCAACCCGATAACTATGAGTCCGGAGGAGCAAGCGACCCTATCGAAAGAGAAGATTGCGAAATTAAGAGGGGAGAAGAGAAAGGCTAGTAACGGCTAGTAAGGGAGCGCGGAAAGGCAAATTGAGAATTGAGAATTGAGAATTGGGAATTGAGAATTGAGGATTGAGGATTGAGAATTGAGAATTAACTACTCACTACTCACTACTCACTACTCACTACTCACTACTCACTACTCTCTACTCACTAATTAAAAGTTTTCCGTTTTCAGTTTTCAGTTTTCCGTTTTTCTGCTCCCTATGCACCTACAACAAAGATTCGGAATAATTGTTGATAACCTGTCAATAAACTGCCCGATTTTAGTTGCACTTTTCGTGGAAAAGAGCCTAACTTTGTATCGGTAACGCGCCCTCCTTTCGGAGGGTATTTGCGCCAATAAGCGAAAACAATTAATATACATATATAATACAATGAAGAACAACTCGACTCTTAAAAAAGTCCAGTACGCTGATGCTGTCGCAATCTCGAAGGAGTACTTCGGGGGCGACGAACTTGCTGCTACAGTGTGGGTTAGCAAATATGCGCTAAAGGATTCGGCAGGTAATATCTACGAGTCCTCACCCGAGCAGATGCACTATCGTCTGGCAAAGGAACTCGCCCGTATCGAGAATAAGTACGGGGAACCGCTATCCGAACAGGAGATTTTTGAATTGCTCGACCATTTCCGCTACATCATTCCGCAGGGTGGTCCGATGACCGGTATTGGCAACAACTTGCAGGTTGCCTCGCTCTCGAACTGCTTTGTTATCGGCCACAAGAATCCGGCAGACTCTTATGGTGGCATCTTCCGTATGGATGAGGAGCAGGTGCAGTTGATGAAGCGTCGCGGTGGCGTAGGTCACGACCTCTCGCATATCCGCCCTTCGGGAAGTCCGGTGTTGAACTCGGCTCTTACCTCGACAGGTATCGTCCCATTTATGGAGCGCTACTCAAACTCGACACGAGAGGTTGCACAGGATGGTCGTCGAGGAGCCTTGATGCTCTCTATCTCGATTAAGCACCCCGATTCGGAGAAGTTTATCGATGCAAAGCTCGACACCAACAAGGTTACAGGAGCTAATGTTTCGGTGAAGATTGACGACGAGTTTATGCGTGCCGCTATCGAGGGCCGTACCTACACACAGCAGTTCCCTATCAATGCCGATAAGCCAACATTCGTAAAGAATATCGATGCTTCAAAGTTGTGGGCCAAGATTATCCACAACGCTTGGAAGTCGGCCGAGCCTGGAGTGTTGTTCTGGGATACTATCCTTCGCGAGAGTGTGCCTGACTGTTATGCCGATGAGGGATTCGTAACAGTCTCGACAAACCCTTGCGGTGAGATTCCGTTGTGTCCATACGATAGCTGCCGTTTGTTGGCTATCAACCTCTATAGCTACGTGGAGAATCCGTTTACTAAGGAGGCACCGTTCAACTTCGACCTCTTCAAGTCGCACGTTCATAAGGCAATGCACCTGATGGATGATATTATCGACTTGGAGTTGGAGAAGATCGACCTTATCATCAGTAAGATTGCGTCCGACCCTGAGGATATGGATGTTCGTCGTGTAGAGCTCGACTTGTGGCATAAGATTAAGGATATGGCACTGAAGGGCCGCCGTACAGGTCTCGGTATCACTGCTGAGGGTGATATGTTGGCAGCTCTTGGTTTGCGCTACGGCTCGAACAAAGCTCTCGACTTTGCAACAAAGGTGCATCAGACTCTCGCTGTTGAGGCCTATCGTGAGTCGGTGAATATGGCTCGTGTGCGTGGTCCATTTACCGTGTTCAACGCCGAGAAGGAGAAGGATAATCCGATGATTAACCGCCTTAAGGCTGCCGATGCCTCGCTCTATGAGGAGATGCTCAAGCACGGCCGTCGTAATATCGCAATGCTTACTATCGCTCCTACGGGTACTACATCGTTGATGTCGCAGACCACCTCGGGTATCGAGCCTGTATTCCGTCCGGTTTACAAGCGTCGTCGCAAAGTCAATCCATCCGATCGTGATGTGAAGGCTACATTTACAGACGAACAGGGCCAGATGTTTGAGGAGTACAATGTATATCACCACAAGTTTGTGGATTGGTTGCGCATCAATGGCTACGATATCTCGCGTCTCGATACCATCAGTGACGAGGAGTTGGATAAGTGGGTTGCAGCATCGCCATACCACAAGGCTACCGCAAACGATATCGATTGGGTGGCAAAGGTGAAGATGCAGGGTGCAATTCAGAAGTGGGTAGATCACTCGATTTCGGTTACCGTAAATCTTCCAAACAATATCTCGGAGGAGATTGTTGCTGATGTATATCGCACAGCTTGGGAGTCGGGATGTAAGGGTATCACGGTATATCGTGACGGCTGCCGCGCAGGTGTTCTCATCGACAAGAAGAGCAAAAAGTCGGAGCCGAAGAAGTGCGAGGAGGCTACAGGCGAGAATCGTCGTCCAAAGTCTATTCCTGCCGATGTCATCCGCTTCAAGAATGGCCACGAGATGTGGATTGCCTTCGTTGGTAAGGTGGATGATCGTCCATACGAAATCTTTACGGGTAAGATTGAGGATGATGCAATGTATATCCCTCCAAAGATTACTAAGGGTAGTATTCTCAAGGTTCGCGAGGATGACGGAACAAAGCGTTACGACTTCCAATATACCGATCGCTACGGCTATACTAACACCATCGGTGGTATCTCGCGTTTGTTTGACGAGAGTTTCTGGAACTATGCTAAGTTGATTTCGGGTGTATTGCGTTACCATATGCCAATCGAGAAGGTTGTTGCTTTGATTGACGGCTTGCACCTCGACGACGAGAATATCAACACGTGGAAGAATGGCGTGAAGCGTGCCTTGAAACAGTATATCGAGGACGGAACACGCTCGAAGGGCAAGTGCCCACAGTGCGGACAGGAGAATATGGCTTACCAAAATGGCTGTCTCACCTGCCTCTCGTGTGGCTACTCAAAGTGCGGTTGATTTGTTCGCAATAGCTCTTAGATTGTAGCACTCCGGTAACTCGGGGTGCTATTTTTTTTGAGTAGGGTGTAAAATAATGTGATAATTTCTTGCGTTATTGTTAATGAGAAACAGAAAATTAACTATATTTGTATAGCATTTAACCCTTAAATTTATAAAGTTATGAAGAAGTTATTTTTAGTATTGGCAGCTGCGATGGCGGCATTTTCGTTCACTTCGTGTGAGCAGAACTTTTCGGATGAGAAATATACCGACAAGTTGATTGGTACTTGGCAACTCACAAAGACCGAGGATGTGAAGTATGTAAATGGCGAGCTTACCGAGCAGGAGAGCGAATTGGCTACAGGAGACGATGCGTACACCCTCCTTTTCAAGACGGACAACACCGTTACAATGACAGTTATGAAGTTGGGCCAAAAACTTGAGACAAAGTATGCATACAGTGTTGTTGATGGTATGCTCGAGTTGAGAATAGTTGGAGTTTCTACACAGAGTGCAATCCGTTACGATATTGAGCATATCTCTCGCAAAGAGTTGATACTCACCCAAGAGGAGGTTCGCAATGCCGAGCGTGAGGTTTCGCGCTTCTACTATACGCGCAAGTAGGCTGTTGTGCCGATAAAGAAGAGAGGAGTCCGGCAATATGGGCTCCTCTCTCGCTTCTATTCAAACTCTATCTTGCAGTCGGAGAGTGATTTGATGCGGGCTAACGACTCAACCCTTATACCCTCGTTGCGAAGGTAATCACGTCCCTTCTGAAACGACTTCTCGATAAGAAATCCCATTCCCACAATCTCTGCTTCGGCCTGTCGAACCAAGTCTATTATGCCTTTGGCGGCATTGCCGTTGGCAAGGAAGTCGTCGATAAAGAGGATGCGGTCCCCCTTGCCGATATACTCGCCACTGACACATATGTCGTATTCGCGGTTCTTTGTAAAGGAGAAGACCTTTGTACTGAGGCAATTCTCCATAGTACTCGGAATCTTCTTCTTGGCAAAGACAACGGGCAGCTGTAGCAGGTAGCCGACCATTATGGCCGGAGCAATACCACTTGCCTCGATTGTTAAAATCTTGTCGATGCTATCTCCGGCGAATCGCTTTACAAATTCGTCGGCCATAGCCTTCATCAACAGAGGATCCATCTGATGGTTTATAAAGCTATCCACCTTAAGTATTCCCCCTTCGAGACACCTGCCGTCGCGGAGGATTCTATCTTTGAGTAGTTTCATTGTGCTTTAGGTTATTTTTATCAAAGATAACAATTTTTACAATATCGTCAAAACATTTTTTACTATCTTTGTAGAAAATATAGAACAATTATGGATTTTAGGATTGGACACGGATATGACGTTCACGCCTTGGGTGAGGGGTTGAGACTTGTGTTGGGCGGGGTTGAGATTCCCCACTCAAAGGGTTGCATTGCCCATTCGGATGGAGATGTGCTGGTGCACGCCATCTGCGATGCGCTGTTGGGTGCTGCAGCACTCGGGGACATCGGCAAGCACTTTCCCGACACCTCGGTCGAGTTTAAGGGGATAGATTCGCTTGTGTTGTTGCATCGAGTGGTCGAGCTACTCGATAGCGAGGGATACAAGATAGGCAATATCGACTCGACAATAGCGATGCAACGCCCTAAATTGCGTCCGTATATCGACCTTATGCGTGAGCGCATTGCCGAGACAGCAGGTGTTGCAGTAGGACAGGTGTCGGTCAAAGCTACCACTACCGAGCATCTCGGTTTCGAGGGCGAGGAGAGGGGAGTCTCGGCAACGGCAATATGCCTGCTAATCAAAAAATAGAGATTATTAACCGTAAAATTTATTGAGAATATATGACAATTAGAGATTTACAGCCAAAGTTGATTTGGGAGATATTCGATGATATTACGCGCGTGCCGCGTCCATCGAAGCGAGAGGAGAAGATAGGTGCTTTCTTGGTGGAGTTTGCCAAGAGCCACAATCTCGAATATCAGTGCGATGCTATAGGTAATATCGTTATTCGCAAGGGTGCATCGGCAGGTTTCGAGGCGCGTCCTACCGTAGTTCTGCAGGCACATACCGATATGGTGTGTGAGAAGAACTCGGACAAAGTGTTCGATTTCGATAACGATGCCATTCAAACCTATATCGATGGCGAGTGGGTTAAGGCCGACGGTACAACCCTCGGTGCAGACGACGGTATAGGCATCGCAGCGGCATTGGCTCTGCTTGTGGATGAGGAGGCGAAGCATCCTGCTATCGAGGCCCTCTTTACAGTTGATGAGGAGACCGGCTTAACGGGTGCATTCAACCTCGGCGAGGGGATGGTGCAGGGAAAGTACCTCATCAACCTCGATTCGGAGGATGAGGGCGAGGTCTTTATAGGTTGCGCCGGAGGTGTCGATACTTTGGCATACCTTCCACTCGAGACAGAGGCGGCTCCAAACGATTACGCTTACTATAAGGTTAATGTAAGTGGTCTTTTGGGCGGACACTCGGGCGATGATATTGATAAAGGGCACGCCAACTCAAATAAGTGGGCTGCACGAATTGCCGAGCGTGGAACGAGGTTGTTTGGTGCGCGATTGTCGCACTTCGACGGAGGAAATCTCCGCAATGCTATTCCGCGCGAGGCAACGGTAGTTTTGGGTGTTCCAAGCGACAAAGCTGCAGCTTTTGAGAGTGATGTTAAGGCCTACGGCGAGACGCTGTGTGCAGAGTTTGCAATAGTAGAGAAGGGTGCAAAGGTTGATGTTGTAGGCGTGGATGCCCCAACTGAGGTGTTGTCGCAGGCTACACAGCGTAATCTGTTGTTGGCATTGATGAGTGTTCCATCGGGCGTGTTGGCTATGTCGGCCGCTATGCCGGGATTGGTGGAGACCTCGACAAATCTCGCATCGGTAAAGTTTGTCGATGATAAGATTGTGATAACCACCTCGCAACGCTCATCGGTCGAGAGCGCGAAGGAGTGTGCCAAGTTGCAGGTAGAGAGTGCATTTGTGGCAGCAGGATGCGAGGTTGTTCATTCGGACGGTTACCCGGGTTGGGCTCCAAATCCGAACTCTACACTTCTTGAGTGTACGAAGGCGGCCTACAAGAGACTCTTTGGTACAGAACCTAAGGTGCGAGCTATTCACGCAGGCCTCGAGTGTGGTCTCTTCCTCGAGAAGTACCCACACCTCGAGATGGTCTCCTTTGGCCCGACCTTGCGAGGTGTCCATTCGCCTGATGAGCGACTCGAAATTGCTACGGTAGATAAGTTCTGGAGGTTGCTTGTAGAGGTTGTAGCAACAATCAAATAATCCACTTGTTTACGATTTGCAGAAAATATCGGTTGTCGGTGTAGTCAATTACCCCGATAACCGATATCTCTTTTGTGGGAATCTTATCCTTGGCATAGTAGCAAGTAGGAAGCATACGCACTTTTAGCGTATCACCTTTATTGTCAATAAGTGAGCGAAAGGTTTCTGTCGCCTCTCCTTCAGTAACGTCGCACCACAGCAACCCTTGCTCCTCGTCGCAGATGCGGAGGTTGTCAAAGCGGATAACGCGGCTGATATCTTCGACACCAATCTCCGAAATTTGCTTGGTTATGTGTTTATAGTCGTCGCATACCCCTTCAATGCGGATGTAGCGATCGAGCATATCCTGATCGATGTTGCCGATAGGAAAATCGTCGATGGGGTGAGTACCAAGTTCTATTTTTCTTCCTATACGGGCCAGTGTCAGGCCGTTGCAAAAGATTGTAACCTCGGAGAATATGGGGAGATTGTTGTTTATATGTTCGTCCTTGATGGATAGCTCTATTCCTCCGCTATCGTCCACGATAATTACACCCTGGTTTATCTCCCCGAGCCAATCGTTAGCAAGAACAACACCACGAATTGTGTAGTCGCCTGTGATACGATAGTGCTCCCCTCTGCATAGCGATTTAAGGTATGCGATGCTTACCTCCCTTGGTTGTGATACTTTGGGTGTATCGCTGCATCCTGATATTATGAAGAGGCTAAATATGGCTATCAGTAGTTGAAATATCATCCTTAGAACGAACTCTTATTACAAAACTATCCCTATTCTCGATGCCGACAGGTGTGTAGTATAGGATGCCTTGAATCGCTACATCGGAGGTGGAGATTTCGGGAAGGGTGAAGTCTGCGTATGGGCTTATATAGAGAAAAATCTCCTCCTCGTTGTCGTTGCAAAAGCGATAGTAGCCATTCTCTATATCTTCGCTCTCGGAGGGGCTGCGGTGTAGATTTTCGACACGTATAAATCGCCCGCAGAGCGAGGTTTTGAGAGCCGAGAGGGCAAGATTCTTCGGTGTGATACTCTCTACGGAGGTGCTGCGCACTATGTGGCGGTCGATTACCTCTTGTGACTCAAACTCACGAGGCTCGTCATCGTAGTTCATCGGGGGCAACCCAACCTGTATAACGCCCTCTTTTATCATTACTGCTGTACCCTGCAGTCTGAGAGAAACCTTTAGCCCTACAGGAAATTGTGAAGCATAGTTATAGGTGCCGATTTTTACCTCTACAGCTCCCGTCTCATCCTCCAGGCATAACGAGCGATAGAAGTTACCTTCGCGGTCGGATGTGGTAATGCGGCCTTCGCATACAATCTCCGATTCAATAGTGGAGCACCCTTCAGTGCAGAGCTCTCTCAACTCTCCTATTAGGAGGTTTGCTTCCGTCTCAATTTGTGAATTTGGAGGTGCGCCATGGTCGTCGTAGCAGCCACTCAGGAGTAGTAGCAAGGTGAGTAATATGATGGCACTATATCGCATCTCGAAATAAAATTGTATCAAATTGCTGCAAATGTACTAAATATCGCGAAAAAAGTGTTACTTTTGTTCCAAATATAAAACAGAGATTTAGAATATGTTTACCTATTTACAGAGTGATGCAGCAAAATTGCAGGATTTGATAGTCTCTGATAGCATACAGAAGGCAAATCTTGCTAAAACAGTGGAGAAGATTGAGAATCTCTCCTCCATCGATTATCAACAACTACTTACCGAATTGACACAAGAGGCCGGTTGGATATTGTTGAAAATCGCTCTCGCCTTTGCCCTCTATTTTGCCGGTAAGTTCGTCATTAAATGGATTCTCCGCATTATGGATAAGGCTTTCCTTCGCCATAAGGTCGAGACCTCTTTGCGTAACTTCCTTCGTAGTATGGTTAAGGCATTGATGATGGTGATGCTCCTGCTTGCCATTATTCAGACCTTGGGTGTAAATACATCGTCGTTCCTCGCGCTCTTTGCCTCGGCCGGTTTGGCTATTGGTATGGCGTTGAGTGGTACATTGCAGAATTTTGCGGGAGGCGTAGTGTTGCTCATTTTGCGCCCTTACAAGGTCGGAGACTATATCGAGTCGCAGGGACAGTCGGGTACGGTGGAGTCGATAGGACTCTTCTCAACGTGTCTCAAAACTCCGGACAATCAGACTATCTATGTTCCGAATAATAGTATCGCAACCTCGATTATCGACAACTACTCGCAGTCGGAGACTCGTCGTGTAGATTGGAACTTGTCCATCTCTTATGGAGATGATGTGGATGTTGCCCGTCGCGAGATATTGGCAATGCTCGAGTCTGATAATCGTGTATTGACCGATACACCGCCTGTTGTTTATGTGCAGAATTTGGGCGAAAGCTCTGTCGATTTGGTGATTCGTGCTTGGGTGGAAAATGCAAATTATTGGGGACTCTATTTCGATATGAACGAGAAGATGTATAAGGAGTTGCCTACCAAGGGTATTAACTTCCCATTCCCGCAGATGGATGTACACGTGAAGAAGGAGTAAATTTTTAATATTACTATTATAGATTATGGAGTTAAAGGATGTTTTGGCAATTTCGGGCCAGCCCGGATTGTTCCGTTATGTAGCGCAGTCGCGCAATGGATTTATTGTAGAGTCGTTGATTGACGGCAAGCGTATGAATGCCTCGGCATCGTCACGTATCAGTGCGCTCACCGAGATTTCGATGTTTACCGAAGGTGAGGATATTCCGCTTGCGGAGGTCTTTACCAAGATGTTTGCATATACCGAAGGTAAGCAGGGCCCATCTTCAAAGGAGGGAGCTTCGCGATTGAAGGAGTTTTTTGGCGTTGTTATTCCCGATTATGATCGCGAGCGAGTTCACGACTCTGATATCAAAAAGGCAGTTTCGTGGTTTAATCTGCTTGTGGAGGCCGGTATGACCAAGTTTGAGGTGCCGGAAGAGTAATCGTCTTGGTATGTAATAATTTACAAATAGTATAGTAGAGGAGAGATTTCGTTGAAATTTCTCCTTTTTTGTTGAAATTTTTCTCATTTTTTGTGGAATATATGGAAAAGGTTTGTAAATTTGCATCCGAAATAAGAGGTTCTCATATAAACCCCATCTCATTTTCTTCCGGGATGGACGTAAGACTCGTGTTGTAGCGAGCTTTGTGCGGAATAGGAAAAGACAACAAACTATTTACTATAAAAAACAAAAAACTATTATGAAAAAATTATTCTTTTCGTTGGCAGCAATCGTAGCATTGTTTGCAACTTCTTGTGTTACCGAGGCTAATACCGACCTTCGTGGTGCTGGTAATGAGGCAACTGTGACATTCTCGATTAACACAGCTAAATTGGGCTCACGTGCCTACAACGATGGCTACAAAGCAACTGCCCTTACTTATGCTATCTATGACAAGGATTGGAAGCACCTCCAGACCTACACAGACTCTTTCGACGGTGTATCGCTCGAGAAGGAGATTACACTCCGCCTTGTAAAGAATAAGACTTACAACTTTGTATTCTGGACACAGAATCCTGGCGTAAACTGCTACACTTTGGATTTGGATTCGGATGGTGTAAAGCCAAACGTAGAGATTAACTACAACAACCTTACTTCGAACAACGACAACTACGATGCATTCTTCGGTCAGGAGTTGAACCTCGTTGTTGGTGGCTCTATCAACAAGACTGTTGAGTTGCGTCGTCCATTTGCTCAGATCAACTTCGGTACTGACGATTTGGAGGAGGCTAAGGATATGGGCTTCGACCTTGCACAGGCTCAGGTTTCGTTCAGAACTAAGGCTTACACCAAGTTCTACTTGCACGATGGCGCAGTTGATGGCAATCCTGTAGAGGTAACATTCACAAACGCAACTCCAATCGACACAGTAGTTGGTACCAAGACTTTGGATACTAAGGCTCTCGGTTTGTTCTACTGGGTTTCGATGAACTACATTTTGTGGCCAAATCCAAATGTACCTGCTGATGCATCGAAGGATTTGTCGCTCGATCTTTGCGAGATTACCGTTTCGCTCCCAGGTCAGGAGAACGTAGTAGTAGGTGTGCCACAGGCTCCTGCACGTCGTAACTGGCGTACTAACCTCGTTGGTTCGTTGCTTACCGAGAAGAGCATCTTCAAGGTAGTGATTATGCCAGATCCAGAGGACGCTTACGATCAGGTTGTTCCTAACAACTAATCATTATAGGACTGAAATAGAGATGGAAAGGTGCGCTGCTCGACCGAGTGGCGCACCTCCTTTTTGCCTGCTATTAACAATAAATTCCAAATATGGCTGTCGAACTTTAATATTTCGACAGCCATTATCTTCGGGGTGAGAGGACCGAGATTACTCACATATAGCGTTGCGGTATTCGGTGTTGTAGGCTGCATTGTGGAGTCGGCGATATGTTGCAGGTGTGCGCTTGTATTGCTGCTTGAATAGTTTGATAAAGTGCGAAATATTGGAGAATCCGCACTCGGCACCTATCTCCGATACGGTGCGATTGGTCGAGGATAGCATTATCTTGGCACGGTCGAGTCGTTGGTGAATAATCCATTGGTGCGGAGAGGTGTTGAATATACGGCGAAACTCCTTCTTGAACGATGTGAGCGAGCGATTTGTCTGCTCGGCCAACTGTTCAATCGAGATGTCGTTGAAGATATTGTTGTATATGGTATTGACAAATAGCCCCGACGATGTGTCGGCAGCTCGGATAATCTTGCGTTTGGTGCAGTTATCTTCGCCCGAAAGAATCAGATATATCAACTCATTCAACTTTATGCGTTGCCCGATATCGTTATGGAGCAGAGCCGAGTTCCGCAACGACAGATCGATTCCCGTAAAGAAGTTTCGTAGTAGGGTATTTGCCTTTGTAACTGCAAAGTTGTAGGCAAGACAGTGGTTGCAGCTGTGATGTGAGTGGAATGATAATCCGTAATTGAGATTGAGCCTGAAGATAGTCTGCTGCAGGGTGTCCGACGAGATGTAGAATACAATCTGCTCGAATCGGCCATTTGCCCCTATGCAGTTCTCCTCATAGTGCAGACCTTTGTCAAGAATAAACACCGAACCCTCATCGATTTGGTAGTATTGGTCGTTGTTGTAGATATATTTCCTTCCCGAGAGTATGTAGCCAACGGTAATTCGCGAGAGTGTCGAGGCGTGTATTCCGTTGTTCTCAAATTCGGTTATACGTGCCACATCGTAAGGACGAGTCTGATTGATTGTAAAGTTGTTCATTTGTGTTGTGTTTTATAAGTTATAACTATCAAAAAAGTTCTCTCTTGACAGGAGTCCTCTTTCGTTTGAGTTATTGTGACACAAATATATCCTAAATAGTTATTGCTCGGCACGATGTTGCCCGAATTGGGTTAGATTGGGCCCAAATGAGCGAAAAAGTTGCAAAGTCCCCCTCTTTTCAGCCCAAAAGAGGGGGAGTTGTAAAATAGATTTATTATCTTTGTGTTGTGAAATATGTTTGTTTATGAAGGAGATTTTGGTCGATTCGCTCGATGGGTTACAGGAGGTTGCCGAGGCGGTTATTGAGTCGCTCGATGGTCGTAATGTAGTGGCGTTTTGCGGAGCTATGGGGGCGGGAAAAACCACGCTTATAAGTGCTATTATGGAGTATTTGGGCTCCGAGGACAACGTGACAAGTCCTACCTTTGCCCTTGTCAATCAATATGGGACCTCTTCGGGAGAGGTGGTCTATCATTTCGATTTCTATCGTATCAACCGTATAGAGGAGGTCTTTGATATGGGCTATGAGGAGTACTTCTATTCGGGCGATTTGTGCCTCATTGAGTGGCCGGAGCTTATCGAGGATCTACTCCCCGAGGATGCAATGGTGGTCAAAATAGAGGTGCTTTCTCCTACGGAGCGTAAGTTCTCTATCGCGTAGAGAATCTTCGCTACGCCGCAAACAATATAGGCTGTCGCAACCCCTAAAGTTGGACAGCCTATATTATATATAAGGTATCGACTACTTGGTAGCAGGCTTAGCCACGATACCCAACTCCTTCTTTACGAGTGGAGCGATGTCGGCAGTCTGTGCCTCGTCAATGTAAGCAAGGCTTGGAACTGCCGTGTTGAATACTGCGATATAACCGCCGGCCTTAGCAACCTTGTTTACCGCCTCCTGAGCCTTCTTCTGTACAGGCTCGAGCAACTCTGCCTCCTTCTTTTGGAAATCCTGCTGTGCAATCTGCTGGAACTCGGAGAAACGCTGTTGCAACTGCTGCAACTCCTGCTGCTTCATCTGCTTTACCGAGGCTGCCATAGTGGCCTGATTCTTCTCGAAATCTGCATACTTATTGTTGAACTCCACCTGAATCTGCTCCATTTGCTCCTGCAAATCTTTACCAAAGGCCTCGAGATTCTTCTGAGCTTGCTCGAACTCCGGCATTGCAATAACCACCTCCTGCAAGTTTACGCGAGCAAATTTCTGCGCTGATACGGTGCTTACACCGAGAATTACGCCAAGTACAATAAAAAGTTTTTTCATCTTAAAATCTGTTTTTTTGAGTTATTATTCTATTTCTTTAGTTGTTCAATCACTTGCGCGGTGTGGTCGATAGCCTCGTTGAGATAGAGAAGCGAAACATTCGATGCCTTATCGAGAACGAGGTCATAGCCGTTCTCCTTAGCATACTTCTCAATCGCAGCAAAGACCTTTGTCTGAATAGGCTTGATAAGTTCTACGCGCTTCTTCATGAGAGTTCCATCCTCGCCAAAAATCTCCTGCTGGTACTTCTGTGCCTCCTCCTCTTTTTGCAGAATCTGCTGCTCTATAGATGTCCGAGTTGCAGCCGAAAGCGAGGCCTTCTGTGCCATATAGTTGTTGTAGAGCGACTCTACACTCTTATATTTGTTATCCACTTGGGTTTGGTACGCCTTGCCCAATTCGTCAAGCTGCGACATAGCCTTGTTGTACTCGTCGAGAGATTTGAACACCTTCTCGCTGTCTATAACACAATACTTTTGCGCCGATGCAATACCCAAGGTTGCCAAAGCGAAGATTGCGGTTAAGATAATTCGTTTCATATCCAATACTCTTTATATGTTAAACATAAGTATCTCCAAATATATTGCCAACAAGGAGCTCTTTTTTAGAAATTTTGTCCGATTACGAAGTGGAATTGGCTTCCGCTACGCTTTGTACCTCCTGCCGGTGGATCGAATCCCCAACCCCAATCGATACCGAGCATACCCACGATAGGGAGGTAGAGTCGTACGCCGACTCCGGCCGAACGCTTAACCTTCCACGGAGCAAAATCTTTCCACGATTTGAATCCGTTACCCGCCTCGAGGAAACCGAGCACATAGATTTGTGACGATGGCTTGAGTATCACAGGGTAGCGCAACTCCAATGTATATTTGTTGTAGGCGATAGAGTAGTTGCTGCCCATAGGGTCCAACTCTCCATCCTCGTATCCACGCAACGAGATGATATCCACACCATACATTGTATATCCCGACATGCCGTCGCCTCCGACTTGGAATCGCTCGAATGGCGAAATCTTATTCTTGTTGTAGTGTCCGAGGAATCCCATCTCGGCTTTAGCCATTAGGACAAGGTTGTTGTTTGGTGTGAGGGCCTGGAACCACTGCGCCTTGAACTGCCACTTGTGGAACTCACTCCAACGGTAGCGCTCCTGGTCGCTCATTGCAGGGTTGGAGTAATCCTTGCCATCCATAGCCGAGAATGGAGGTGTAACCTGTACCGAGAGCGAGATATCCGAACCTCTACGAGGGTATATAGGCTGGTCGGTAGAGTTACGAGCCAACACCAATCGCAACGAGAGCATATTTGCCTTACCATTCGACATCACGAACGAAGAGTAGTTTTTCAGTCCATAGTGCTGGTAAGCCAACTCGCCGTAGAATGTGAAGTAAGGGTCAGGCCACGACAGACGCTTTCCGAAACCGACCGAGAGTCCGTACGAACGGAAATATGAAGTTGCCGACTGCCAAATATAGTAGGCGTTATTCTGCTCGGAGAGGTGTCCCGAGATTGTGAACGAGTTTGGTTTGCGACCTCCGAGCCAAGGGTCCTGGAACGAGAGAGCAATAGCCTTATAGTACGTACCATTGGTCTGTCCCGAAATTGACAGACGCTGATTCTGTCCCATTGGATATGGCTTCCATGCCCCCTTCTTGAAGAGGTTGCGGATTGAGAGATTGTTCAGTGTGATACCTACCGAACCGACAAATGTTCCCGAGCCCCAACCTGCGGCTACGTTGAATTGGTCGGAGGCCTTCTCCTCGAGTGGCCAATTGATATCCACAAGGTCGTTCGATACAGGCTTAATGTCGGGAACGAGAGCCTCCTCGTTGAAGTGCTGCATACCCGCCAAGGTACGGATGGTCTGCATAATGAGGGCACGATTGTAGAGCTCGCCGGGACGAGTGTATAGCTCACGACGGATAACCTCGTCATTTACGCGGTTATTTCCCGTAATCTCAACGTTGTTGATAGTAAACTGATTACCCTCAAAAATCTTGATTTCAAGGTCGAGAGAGTCTGCTCCCACAATAATCTCGTCAGGCTCAATCTGCGACATTAGGTATCCCTCATTCTGGTAGAGCGAAGATACCGACATATCGTCAGGATTCTGTTCCTTACCGATTCCGAGACGCTTGTGGATAGACTTTTTATCGTAAACATCGCCCCTCTTTACCGCCAACATTCGCTGTAACATCTCGGTATCGTATTTCGAGTTGCCAATCCAGTTTACGTTGCGGATATAGTACTTGTTGCCTTCGGCAAGGTTGATATGGATGCCGAGTCGCTTCTTTTTAGGGTTTTTGGGCACCATGCGATATACCGAGTCGGATAGGATGTTGGCATTGCGGTATCCCTTCGAGTTGTAGAAGTCGAGCAACAACTCCTTATCCTCCTCATACTCCTTCTCGTTAAACTTGGTCTTTTGCCAAAAGAGGGCACTCACCTTGTGGGTCTTTTTGAAGGTGCGGGCCAAGCGTTTAGCCGGGAAGTTCTCGTTTCCGGAGAATGTAATCTCCCCAATGCGAACCCTCTGATTCTTCTTTACGTCGAAGGTTACATTCACGGCCTGCTTTATTACAGAGTCTGGTTCAATTTTGACATCAACCTCACAATCAAGAAAACCCTTCTCTCCATAGTGTTGCTTAATGAGCTTGATATTTCTATCGATGATATGGTCGGAGAGCTCGTGGCCTCGCTTTAGCTTGAGCACCTCATCGATAAGGTCTTTCGATTTGCCCTTAGCCACTCCCGATACAGCCCAATTCATCACTCGAGGACGCTCTCGCAACATTACCTCCAAATCTACGCTGTCACCCTCGATTGTTGCTCCAATCTGTATATCTTCAAAATATCGTTGCGACCAGAGGCGCATCATTGCATTTTGGATAAATGAGCCCGAGAGGTAGATGGAGTCCCCGGGTACCAAACCCGACGAGGAACGGATGATATCGTGGTTGATATGCTTTACGCCGTGGATATTTACCTTGCGAAGATGATAGACCTTGTCGTCTGCACTATCGAAATATGGCGCATTCTTGGGCATTACAAAGGTCTCTTTAACCTCCGTTGTATCAGCAGCCAATGCCTCTGTTGTTTTTTTGCGCTCCTTGGATGACTGTGCCATGGCCTCAACCGTTGTCAAGGCTATTGCAAACAGAAAAAATATTCTGAAAAATAACTTCATCTTCCTCGTTCTTCAAAAATTATAATACTCCGTAGCGGCGTTCACGCGATGCATATACCTCCAAAGCCTTGTCGAACTCCTCCTCGCGGAAGTCGGGCCACATCGTCTGCGGGAAATACATCTCGGCATACGAGGCCTGCCATAGCAGGAAGTTGCTCAAGCGACACTCTCCGCTGGTGCGGATAATGAGGTCGGGGTCGGGAATATTTGCTGTGTCGAGGTGTGCCGAGATAGTCTCGTCGTCTATCTCCTCACCGCACAACTCACCCCTCTTAACCTTCTCGGCTACCTCGCGTGTTGCTCGTACCAACTCGTCGCGCGAAGAGTAGTCAAAAGCGAGTATGAGGGTAAGTTTATCGCCACCACTCGTGCTATTTTCAATATGTAACAATCGCTCGCGTACCTCCTCCGAGAAGCGGTCGCGGCGACCAATAATCTGTACACGTACCCCCTGCTCGATAAGTTCGGGGGTCTCCTTCGTGACGCTCTTGCAGAAGAGTTGCATAAGTGCATCAACCTCGGCCTGTGGGCGTCCCCAATTTTCGGTAGAGAAGGCATACAATGTCAGGTAGCGGACTCCGCGCTTGCGAGCCGCCTTTATACACGCCTTTACGGAGACTACACCCTCGATGTGTCCCTCAAAACGCTCCTTACCCTGCGCCTTTGCCCAGCGACCATTGCCATCCATTATGATTGCAATGTGTGTCGGTATTTTCTCTACTTCACCCATATTAAGGCGCAAATATACAAATTAAAAACGGAAAACGGAAAGCGGAAAGCGGAAAACTTCTATTTCTAATAGAAAATAACAAAAGTCGATGGCTGTGAAGAAAACAAAACTTTTAACTTATACTTTTCCAACTCTCCGTTTCCCGTTTCCCGTTTCCCGTTTTTCGTTTTCAGTTTTAATCCTGCTTCGCAGGCTTTTCCTCCTTCTTGCAAGGCATAGTGTGCAAGCACCCTCTGCTCTTGCTTCTTGCGTCGGTTCCGTTTTCAGTTTTCCGTTTTCCGTTTACCTGATGTCCACTCCCCACATCATCTTATTTCGTAACGAATCGAAGAAAGATATATTGTGCGGAACAGCCAATCGAATATGCCGTTTTGCCTTTTTGATTGTTAGAACGGCATTGTCGGCAATCTTAAACGTGCGATTGTCTATCGAAATTGACGCATCGTTTCCGCGAGTGTTGATACGTAGCGAAACGAGAGTTGTGTCGGGCATAACAATAGGTCGCATGGTAAGGTTGTGTGGAGCCAGCGGAGTGAGCAAAAATGTGTGGCTTGAGGGGGCTACAATAGGGCCTCCTGCACTCAACGAATAAGCCGTAGAACCCGTTGGTGTAGAGATAATTACGCCGTCGCCGTTGTAGGTCGAAACGCTATTGCCGTCAATCTCCGCCGCAATCGAAATCATTGACGCTCCAAGACGTTGCACTGCCACCTCGTTCAAGGCGTAGAGATTAGTCTCCGCAACACCTTCGATGCAGAGCATATCGCGCACCTCCAAGTGGAGGTTGTCGGATGCTATCTCGTCGAATACCGACTCGATATTTTCGCGCGGAGCAAGGGCCAAAAATCCGAGGTGCCCTCCATTTATTCCCACAACCGGAACATCCACTCCGTTTAGTCGATGAACTCCCTCGAGCAGAGTGCCGTCGCCACCATAACATACCATCACCGTATTGGCAGGTTGCTCGCCCACCTCTCCGTCGTAGATAAGGTCGGACGGGATAGTGCGGGAGGTAAGTTTTTCTATACTCTCGGCAAAGCCTCTGTTTATGGCATAATCAAAGCCGTAACGCTCTATGGCTCCGAAGATTTGCTCGATATCCTCGGGGCGTGGTGTGATGCCTTTACGTGAAAAAAGTATAATTTTCATATTGTGTTTCGGCGAAATTCATTAACTTTACAACGATTTTGGCGCGAAGTGTGCAAAATCCATCCGCAAATATAGCGATTTTTATGACAAAGTTAAGCGTAAATGTAAATAAGATTGCCGTAATTCGTAATTCTCGTGGTGGAAATACCCCCGATGTTGTTGCGGCAGCACTCGCAATCGAGCGTTTTGGAGGGGAGGGCATCACGGTTCATCCACGTCCTGATGCTCGCCATATCCGATATTCGGATGTTCGTGATTTGAAGAGGGTTATCAAGACCGAACTGAATATTGAGGGCAATCCGATAGGCTCCTTCGTGGATTTGGTATTGGAGGTTGTCCCTGCCCAGGTGACACTCGTTCCCGATGCTGTGGATGCCATAACCTCCAATGCGGGTTGGGATACCATCGCCAATAGGGAGTTTCTGACCGATATCACAAAACGTTTCCACGAGAAGGGTATCCGAGTGTCGATTTTTGTCGATCCGAAGCCCGAAATGGTTGCAGGAGCAGCGGCCTGCGGAGCCGATAGGGTAGAGCTATATACCGAGGCGTATGCTGCTAATTATAAGGCTGATAGAGAGGTGGCGATAGCACCATATATTGCTGCTGCCGAGGAGGCTCGTAAGTGTGGTCTAGGGCTCAATGCCGGCCACGACCTTTCGCTCGAAAATCTGCAATATTTTGCAGAGCAGATTCCGTGGTGCGACGAGGTTTCGATAGGCCACGCGCTCATTAGCGATGCTCTCTACTACGGATTGGAAAATACGGTGCAACTCTATCGCAGATGCCTTAAATAAACGGAAAACGGAGAACTGAAAACTGAAAACGGAACCGACGACAAACCGAGAGCAGAGGGTGCTTGCACACTATGAAGTCGGAGGCCAAGCGGTCTTAGGAAGACAATTGATAGATTCAACTCCTTGG
>JAZQIS010000089.1:0-27162 GCA_045541235.1 Alistipes sp. | reverse complement strand
GAGTATTTTAAGCTCAAATACAAGTAGAAAATGCGGGCAAACACCCGCATTTATGTACTATTTTTGACCAATAATCAAAAACCGCCCCGATTTTATGTACTATTTTGACCAATAAGCCAAAAAAAGAAAGTGTGGAGCTGATTTCGTTTATCGAATAGAGGCTCTGACAAAACCTTGACTAAAACAAACGATACATCCCCACACCTGTAATATGCCATAAAGATTGGTGTAGGGATACACCAATAGCATATATACAAGAAATAGGTGCTGTTCGTTATCCCTTAGTCATTTGAAAACTGTCAGATTTTCTATTCGGGACTGCGAAAACACTTTCTATGTCTGCTATACCAACTCATTACGAGCATCATAGCGAGAGCAAATTTAGAAAATTTTTCACAAAAGACCAACACCTATGGTGCAAAATTGAGCAAAACTCTCTAAAAAATCAATATTGAAACAAAACTATGTTATTTACAAATTGGGGGAGAATTAGCAGGGGTAAGATGAAGTATATGTTATAGAAATACCCCTAAAAAGTACCCTTTTTCAAAAAAAAGTAAAAATTTTTGAAAATTTTTTAGGGATATAAGTTCCATATAATCAGTGATATATCGCAGATACATTCCTGAAAAAGCAAAAAAAATATCACTTTTTTGTCAAAAAATAAAAATAATTCTAAAAATACGACATATAAATATTAGAAACTTTTTTCAAAGGGGAAAAAGTGATAGAAACTTTTTTAATAATTAAAACCTCTCGATGTATAGGCTAATCGATATTAAAATTATGAATAATATAAATAATTTTAGTGAGATTAAGAATCTCAAAGGTTATTTGATTAACAAGAATGGTGAGGTATTTAGCGAGAAAAGTGGAAAGTATCTCAAAACAAACAATGGTATTGTGGAGTTCTATGTAAATGGGGAGAAAAAGAAGATGAATGTCGCCCACCTGGTTTTGGAAACATTTGTTGGCAATCCCCAAAATGCAAGTCGAGTTGTCTACAAAAATGGGGATAGAAATGATGCATCACTTGCCAATATTGAGTGGAGAATATCCAACAAACCTAAAAGCTCAACTCGTAGAACTCACACAAACACCTCACCTTCTCGTCAAAGAGAGATTGCAATTGAGTTAAGCAAATTGAAAAAGCAAATTCAATTATTGCAACGAGAAAAAGAGACTCTTGCCCAAAGCAACGAAATTACCAATGTGATAAAGGGAAATCTAACCACCATTGTGGAGGGGTTGGTAAAGGGTGAAAATATCTCAAAACTCACAAAACGAGTACTCGGTAAAATGTTGTCGAGAAATGAATTATCTCACCACCTCAAAAAGCAATGTGGTGTATCCCTCAATGATATAGTAGACATTGCCAAATTGTATAAGACAAAACCCAATTTTGTGGAGGCAATAGTTCGTTTGAATAGAGGTAAGTTGGCAAATGTTGTATTTAGTAATGTTGCATAAATGATGTTTAATTTTAATAAAGAAAAAGATATGGAGAATAATGTTATAAATAATAATGAAGTTGTAGATATGAATGAGATTATAAGAATTCAAAAGGAGTATGAAATCTATATTGATGGGACTCCATTAGTGGATTGCAATATGACCGTTGGTGAATATTGGGATAGTTATGGAGGTGGAGATGATGGGTATGATTGGAATTGCAAAGCTCAAGAATTAAATCTTTCGTGCAATTATAAACTAGATTACCTATTCGATATTAGTAATTGTAGTGTTTTAGATATTAAGAAATATGATGAAGAAGATTATGAGGAAGGCTATATAGATAAGGAAGATATAGGAAGAATTGCAATTAAAGGCTTCAATGGATGGTTTGGATGGTATGATGAAGATTATTTGCTACGAGATGCTATTTTGGATTATATTCTTGAAATGGAGGATTGTGTAAAGGATTATCCTAATTGGATAGAATATTGCCAAGAATGGGATGAAGATGAAGAGTAGTAGAATGTTTTTGGGATTAAGAAGTCCTATCAAAACTAATTTATAGTCTCTAAAACTATTAAATAATATAGCAATGAAAACTTTATGAAGGACCTTGACTATTTGTATTAGTTAAGGTCCTTTTTATATGCCTATCATACTTATATGCCCAGAAGGGATAATAGCACCCAACTCTGCCACCCTCTCTTTATCACACACATTTTCAGGGGTGGGAAACCCTACAAAGCAAAAAACAACATACCATACAAGCAATTGCAATGTGTAACTTGCTGGTTATCAGCAATGTTTACAAAATAGCATCCTTTTCTTGTTGCTTATTTTGTCAAAACTATTGTGCTAAATCATTGTAAAACAGAATGTTTTTTGAGATTTTCTTGAAATTTTTAGGTTTTTTTTGGAGAAAAACAGACAAAAAATCAGCAAAAACCACATCAAAATTTCCAGTATAAATAAAGAAAAAAATGATGACAATTATGGAAGAAAAACAAGTAAGAAAATTGCCACCTTTCAGTCATATAAAGGTGCTTGAAAATGGGTATTATGGTTGCACATTATTAGTTGCAGATAAGATTTACAATGGAGTATTCTCACCCAACTGGGAGAGTATTGAGAAGTTGCATTTGGTTGAGGTGGATGCCTATGCTGATTTTGATTACAAACTAAAAGATGGACTTAACCCAATGCTTGATAAAGATAGAATAGACATTATTTATGACAATGATGAGGAGTTGGCAAAGGGGTTGATTTTGAATTTTGAGGATGACAATACAATAGTTGATGAAGATGACACCCCACAGGCATTATTCTTTTCCAAGTATGAAAATAGGAATGGAGAAACATCACTAACTATTGAGAATACATTGCTATCCTATAAGTTTTTTATCCCATCATTTTTAGAGAATGTCTTTATGAAGTTCTGTTGCTGTGGTTGTGGTAGAATTTGGGCAGGATGTAAATTGTGTTGGGATAGGATTGAGAAGGTGTTTGGCATTAGTTTATTGGACAATGAAAATTCATTTGATTTGGCATTGAAAAAAGTTGTAAAGGAATATCAAACATTTGATGACATTGCATTTGATAGAGTGGATGAGAAACATCCTGAGGTTGAAGTATCAGAGCCTAAATTTGATAATTATATATTTGAGGAGTTGGAGGTATTGGAGATAGAGTTTAGAAAAAGATTGGCAGATGGAGAATATGACTTTTGCTACTATGGATATTTGCAATACCTAATGGATAACTGCAAGGAGTATTTTGAGGGGATCTTGGATTAGTCTTCCCTAAAAAACATCATAACTTCTGCTTCCTCCCTGATGTAATGTTGGGGAGGTTTTTATTTCACCCCTCAAAAATACCTATATAAATAAAATAAAAACAGTTATGAAGACAACAAATAGAAGAAAATTGAACAGGTTAATTAGGGAGTGTTTTGAAGAGGGTTATGGTGAAATAGAACCAGTGGCAATGGCATTGCTTACTATGGAAGAGATTATAGAGCTAATAATGATTACTGTTGCAGCACTCAAAAGTGGAGATTTTGTTCCAGTGGTTTCAGAAGGACAAAAAGAAAAAGTCAAAAGGAAACTGTATGAAGCAAGCAACAAAAGAAGATATAGATTATTAAGGAAATCATAACCTTTTCACAATACTCCTGTCTGATCCTCCTAAATCAAGAATTAGGAGGTTTTTTTGTGAAAATTTGTGCTAAAAATGGAAGTGTGCTAATTTAATACTGTAAAGGGGTTTTATTACAATGTTTTGATGTGCTAATTTTAGACAAACTTTTAAGTCAGCACTAAAACTATAAAATATATCATCTTGATATACTGAAAATTACAGTCATATGAAAAACTCATTACATAGAATAAAACATAGTATAAAAATTAAGATAAAATATATTCAATATATTGTTATATAATATGTTATAAGGCTTTCTCAAAAAGTTGGTAAGGAAGAGGTCACGAGTTCAAGCCTCGTCAACAGCTCAAACGTAACAGCGACAAATGCCACCTTGGGGTGGCGTTTGTTGTTTATATGGTGGGAACAATTCTTAAATTGGGAACAACATATAGACAACAAACAAGTCGCGTAGCGATATTTGTCGATGTGGAGTTTGAAAGCGCCCCCGTGGAACGGAGAGGCAAAACAGAGCGTAGCGGCAGTTAAGCCTCGTCAACAGCTCAAACGTAACAGCGACAAATGCCACGAGGTGAAGGGTAATGATAAGAGCCTGCCTAACAAAACTTGTTCGGCAGGCTCAATAGATTAACGAACAGTGCTAAAAACGCGTTAGCTTCGCTTGTACTCACCCGGAGTCATTCCTGTAATACGCTTAAAGTACTGGCCCATAAACGATGGATTCGGGAAGTGCAACGAGTAGGATATCTGCTGAATACTCATATTTGAATACTTGAGGAGATTCTTAATCTCGAGAGCCACAAATTCATCTATCCATTGATGAACCGACTTGCCGGTATAGTTTCGAATAACGCGCGATAGGTGTTTGGAGGATATATGCATCTTTTCAGCATAGAACTCCACATTTCTTTGCTCGCGATAGTGGTCGGAGAGGAGTTTCATCAACTTCTCGAAGTACTCCGAGCTACGCTCCTTAACACCCTCATGGTGAACTTCAGGCTCCTTAATCAACACGGAGTCGCAAATGCGATATACCAATGCGCAGAAAGCGTGGCGCAACGAGTGTTCCATATATTCGGACAGATCCTGCGAAGAGAGCTCCGAAAGTATCGTACCGAGGAAACGATTTATAGCCTCCAACTTCTTCTCGGTGAGATCGACCACATGGACATGCACCCTCAGCTCCGACACAAAACGAGCCGCAAGGCGTACGTCGATATTCATACTGGTCAAGAACTCAGCGTTCACTGCCACCATATAAAACTCGCTATTCTCTAACGCTCGGAACTGAAATACCGAGGCGGATGAGAGGAAAAGTTGGTTGGCCTTGAGAGTGTAATCGCTCATATGCGACGAGAAGGAGACCTCTCCCCGCAGACAAACGACCATAATCATAGCATCAATACGGCAGGGGTATTTCAACTCCTGAGAATGCTCCGCTGCAACATCGTTAAAACGCATTATTGCAGCCCCACCTATATCCAATACCTCGATACCCTGCAATCCCGCTTCGAGTGTATGCGTGTGGTCTGGAAAAATATTCTGCTGTATCATTTTTTCTCTGAATTTTTTAATGTGCTTTTGTCTATACTTCAAATTGCACACCTATCGCTTTCTTCATCGTTGTAGGGGAGGACTACAATGTGCCGCCTACCTCCCACCAAAATGCACGAACACCGAGTTTAGGGTTCGCTGCATCAATAACTCGCAGCGCATCGAGCAGCTGCTCACTGCGCTCGTTGTCGGTAATAGTCAGTATTGCCGAGTTGAGAATCGGCCATACAGCATCACCCAAGTGAGGCTCTCCCGTCTCGGTGCCGCAGCCCTGCACCTCCTCCCAGGAGGTGTAGCCACGAACCCCAAGCTCGGCCATCTTCTGCTGCACCTCTTCATAGAGGGCCTGATCGCAAGCTATAAATAGAGCTTTCATAATATCGTTTTAGTTATGTGTTTCTTGTTTTGGTTTTATTTTCGGTACCGTTATGCTTTCAACATAGCAGCTTTTTTTGCGGCTCTACGCTCACCACGGAGCGCAAACATCGCAAACAAGACAGGAATAAGGAAGAGTGTAACAAGTGTCGAGAAGGAGAGACCCCAAGCTACAGTCATACCGAGAGAGTTCCACATCTCGGCTCCTACACCTGTACCTACAGCCATAGGCACCATACCGAGTACGGTAGTGAGTGTAGTCATAAGGATTGGTCGCATACGCGAGCGTCCTGCGGCTACAGCAGCATCAAGGATAGGCATATTACGTCCTACGAGCAAGCGGGTATAATCGACAAGCACAATACCATTATTTACCACGATACCCACCAACATCAATATTCCGAGCAATCCCATAACACCCATTGCAGTATCCGAAATCCACAATCCGAGGATTACACCAACCAACGCAAATGGCAACGAGAACATAATCACAAACGGATATGTCAGCGACTCGAACTGCGAAGCCATAATCACGAACACCAAGATAACCATAAGTGCAAGCAACATAAAGAGGTCGCTAAATGTATCCTGCTGATCCTCATACGAACCACCAAGTTCCCAAGTAATACCCGCAGGGAACTCCATCTTGTTAAGCTCCTTGACAGTACCTCCGATAATATCAGACATTGCATATCCGGCTCCGATAGCACCCGAAATCTTTACGTAACGCGAACGGTCCATACGCTGAATTGTAGGAGGTGTATGCGCCTCGATAACGTGGCCCACATCTCGCACCTTGACAGCCTGACCTGCCGAACCATAGAGGGTGATATTCTCCAAATCCTCTATCGACTCACGGAATGGCTTATCGTAACGAACAAGGATATCGTACTCCTCACCATCCTCACGATAGTAGGATGCTACAGCTCCATTTACGCGGTTACGCAGATAGGTTGCCGCAGTTGCAACATTCAATCCATTGCGGGCCAACTTGTCGCGGTCGAATACAACCTGATACTCAGGCGTGTACTCATCACGCGAGATAGTAACCTCGGTACAGCCCTCAACCGTCAGCATCTTCTCCTTAATCTCGGCAGCAATACGGTCGGTGGTATCAAAATCGTAGCCATAGAGTTCGATATCAACAGACTGCTGACCTCCGGCACCACCCTTCTGACCCGACTCGATAACCTCGTAGGTGCGAATCTCGGCATATTTGTCGAGGTCTTTACGCATAAGGTCACAAATCTCGTTCAGTGTACGCTCACGCTCTGTCTTCTTCACAAGGCGGACATTCATCGAGATATAGTGAGTACCATTCTCCTGCATCGAAGCAAAGGTATTGTCGGTATCGGCCGTACCCTCACTCATACCGATCGCCACAATCTCGGGATAGTCCTCGCGGAACTGCTTGTCGATACGCAAGGCCAAATCGCGGGTAATCTCCTGACGGGTACCGATAGGGAGCTTAATCTTAACCGCAATACGTCCATTATCCTGCGTTGGGAAGAACTCGGTCTTAATATGTGGGCCAATTCCGACTATTACGCCTACAAAGAGCAAAATAGCGCCGATAATAAAGGTTATTCTGTGGTGCACGCACCAATTTAGGGCCTTGCCGTAAATATTCTCCAACCAGCCCATTGCGGCATCGACATAACGCTGCATATGCGACTTCTTTGGGCTCTGCTTCATAATCTTCGAGCAGAGAACCGGAGTAAAGGTCAATGCGGCAGCCATCGAGACAGTCAAGGTGATAGTCACCATCCAACCCATAGGCTTGAAGAGCACACCCGCCATACCCTCAATCATCGTAAGCGGAAGGAACACCGCCAAAGTGGTCAAAGTAGAGGCGATAATCGAGACACCAACCTCCTTTGTAGCGAAGATTGCCGCCTGCTTAACGCGTGCGCCACGGTCAATATGAGTTGTGATATTCTCCAACACCACAATAGCATTATCCACCACCATACCAATCGAAATCGAGATAGCCGACATAGTGATAATGTTAAGAGTCGAATCGGTTGCCAAGAGATAGATCAGTGACGAAAGCATCGATATTGGGATAGTCAGCACAATGATAAACATCGCACGCCAACGACCGAGCATCATCATCACCACAAACATTACCACAATAAAGGTGATGAGGATAGTATCCATCAACGAAGATGCCGTATCCATAATATTGTCCGACATATCGATATACGGCTCAATCGTAACATCCGAAGGGAGGTCCTTACGCAACTCCTCGAGACGCTCGTGCACCTTCTTTGAAATCTGCACGGCATTGGCATCGGTCTGCTTCTGCACAATCATCATACCGCTTCGGGTACCATTGTTGAAGGACTCCTGCGCACGCTCCTGCTGTGTATCGGTAACTGTTGCCACGTCGCGCAAGTATATGTTTGCTCCGTTGCGGCTACCCACAACGATATCGAGCATCTCCTCTGCACCATTGAACTCCTGATCGACACGCAACGAGTAGGTATTCGATCCTACATCCATTTGACCTCCAGGCATCGAGATATTCTCCTGAGCAACAATCTGGGCAATCTGCTCGATTGTCATACCGTATGCCTCCAACTTGTAAGGGTCGCAGTAGATTTGAATCTGTCGCTCCGGAATACCGGTAACAGATACCGAACCTACACCATTCACACGAGCCAACGGAGTTGTAACGCGCTCGTCGATAATCTTATAGAGACCACTCCACGACTCATTCGCCTTGATTGACATAAGCAGGATTGGCATCTCCTCTGTCGAGAACTTAAAGATAATCGGCTTATCGACATCGTCTGGCAAAATATTGGTAGCAATATCGAGTTTGTCTCGTATATTTGCAGTTGCAACATCGGAGTCGATACCATACTCGAACTCAAGGTTGATAATCGAGATGTTCTCCTTCGACTGCGAAGAGATGTGCTTCAAATCCTCAACACTATTGAGAGTATTCTCGAGTGGACGTGTTACGTTCTCCTCAATATCTACCGCACTCGCACCCGGATAGGCCGTAATGACCATAATATTGGTGGTCTCGATGTGCGGGAACATATCGATAGGTAACTTCGCGAGTGAGAAGATACCGAGTATCGATATCGCGATAAAGACAAGTATTGTCGTTATCGGATTATTTACCGCTGATTTATAGATATTCATCTTGAAAAAACCTTTTTAACTATTCAACAAGCTCTACCTGGCTTCCGTTGGTAAGGCCCATATGGCCCTTCACAACAACCTTATCGCCACTCTTAACGCCCGAATATACCTCAAACTCATTGTCGAGACGACGACCAAGTTCAACCTTCGAGTAGCGAACGGTTTTGTCCGACTCGTTGTAGATATAGACATAGCGGTCGCCCGAACCCATCAACTTCTGAACTGCGCGGTCCGGAATAACAACATTCTCCTCCTCGCCATAAGGCAGAGTTACACGAGCAAACATACCCGGACGAACACGCTCGTTGCTGTTAGGGATTATAATCTCGACCTGGAAGGTGTGAGTAGCCTGATTGATGGTAGGATAGATACGAGCAATCTTGCCATCGAACACCTCCTCGCCGTAGGCATCGAGGGTTACGAATACAGGCATATTCTTCTTCAACTTACCGAAATATGGCTCCGATACATTGATCATAATCTTAACGGGACGAATCTGCGCAATAACAAGTACAGGCTGTCCGGCATACATATCACCCTTATCGTAGTTGCGGGCAGTAACAATACCCGAAATTGGCGATATAAGTGTGGTATTCTCCACAAGGTTATTGTAGGCTGTCTGTGCCACCTCGAGTTGCAAGCGACGAGCATCCCACTCCGACTTGGATGCACCACCAAACTCATACAACTCGTTAGTTCGCTCATACTCAACCTTTGCATTCTCGAGCTGAGCTTTTGCCTGCACAAGCGATGAGTTATCGAGCTTCACGAGCAAGGCTCCCTTCTGTACATGGTCACCTACATCGTAACGAATCTCCTTAATACGCAATGGCTGCTGTGGAGCGATATTATTGACAACTTTCGCCTCTACAGTTCCGGTAAAAGTAGCCTCCTGCGATACCATTCTGCTATTGACAGCCTGCACCTCAATCTTAGGAAGGACAACAACCTCCTCTGCGCTCTCCTTAACAGCCTTCTTCGAGCCGCAAGAGACCAAAGTCACTGCAGCAATCGCAAACATAGATTTCAAAAAAATCTTCTTCATAACTTAATCTGATATTTTATTTTCACACTTATTTTTTCTCCTCCTTCTTTGGCTCCTTGTCGGACTGCTCCTTGTCGCCATATCGCTTTTCATACATTGTTTGGAAACGATCAATGTAGTCGTGATTACTCTTAACCTCGTGGTTTCCGAGAATCTTATCGAGTGCAACCTTCGACACCAAGAAGTTGTATATCGCGCTATTTCGGCCCAACTCCGCCTGAGTCAAAGCCAACTGCGAGTTATCGACATCTACCAATGTACCGCGACCAACCTCGTAACGTTTAACGGCAATCTCGTAACCACGTTTTGCCTGCCCTACGGTAGCCGCCGCTGCCGAAAACTTCTTTACATTGGTCTGCATACTGTTGAGCGACTGTACCACCGCTACACGCAACTGTCGCTCTGCGTTCTCGCGCTGTAGCTGCAAGTTCGAGAGGTTCAAATTGGCCTGACGTGTAGCTGCACGACGCTGGTTACCCGCAAAAATCGGGATATTGAGCTGCACACCCGCATACGAGTAGGGATTCCACGCCTTGGCCTGGAAGAACTTGCCGTCGTTTCCGAGTGCAGTATAGAGGTAGGCCGCATTTATTGACAAGATTGGGACATTTGCCAACTTTGTAATCTTAAGCGCACTGTGAAGCATATCCTCCTGTATATCCAACTGCTTCAGAGTAGTATTATTTGAGAAATCGAGTTGGTCGAGCGTATGAGCATAGTTCATCTGCGCCTCATAGTCCATCAGAGTACCGGCAACATCGATATTCTTATTGAGGTCGATACCAAGCAAAGCCTTCAACTGCCAGAGGGCAAGCACCACGCTATTCTGAGCTTCGATAAGGTTTGGAATAGCATTCTGCACCGAGACATTCGACGAGATGAGGTCAAACTCCGACACCGAACCAACATCGTACTTCTTTTTGATATTCTTGTTATTCTCGAGTGCATTATCGTAAACGCGCTGATATACCACCTGTGACTCCTTTGCAAGAAGCACCGAGAAATAGGCCTTCGAGACCTGTTCAATCATATCAATCTGCGACGAACGAGCCTTCTCGATAGCCAATACCACATCCGCAACCGACACCTTAAGACTCTCCCACAACTGCGCATTGACAATAGGCATCGAGGCCGAAAGTCCTCCATTAAACGAATTGTCACTACCAACCTTAATAGTCTGAGTCTGACCACCAAAATCCATACTCATCGTCTGCTTTGCCAATACTCGCTGGTACTGAGCCGTAGCATCGAGACGCGGATAGAGCGAAGAGTAGGTCTCCTGCTTTGCATATCGCTTAATCTCAATCTCCTGCTCGGCGACCTTGATTGTTGGCGACTCGCTCAATGCAATTTCGATTGCCTTCTCCAGAGTCAGAACAAGAGCCGACTGCTCTGCGCTTTGTGCCAATGAAGTCAGTGTCAAGGTAACAAAACCCAAAAATAAACCAAGTTTTTTCATCTTACCGTTGTTATTAATTATGTGTATCAATTCTTTTATATTTGTCCTCTTTGATATAAGCATCAATTTGTTCCACCCCCTTGAGCGTAGCAAGACCTCGGAAGAAATTTACCACCATATAGGCAAAGGCCTCCTGCTCACTCACGCCATCGGGCAACACCAACTTTGTCTGTCGGCGGATAACGCCCATCGAAGTATAGTAGAACATCGTAACCGCGAGGTCAATATTAACATTCGGATCAACCAGTCCTAACTCTACAAGGTGCAACAGTTGCTGTCGCAGTTGCGCCAACCCCATATCGCGATTCTCCTTCATCACTCGCTCGAAAACCTCGGGGTAAAATTTTCGCAAATTATCCATTATTCGGGCACGCATCTGTGAGCGAGAGCTCATCATTTTGAAAATATCGAAGAGTGCAGGGATTCCCTTCTCCTTGATATTTACTTTGGCACGAATAACCTCAGCTTCATTATTCAGCAACCGACTGATACTATGATAAAGCAACTCTTGCTTATCGGCAAACAACTCATACAAAGTACGTTTCGATATTGCCAAATCCTGCGCCACATCGTCCATTCTGACCGCCTTAACGCCAAATTCCGCAAACATCTCGCCTGCTCGTTGAATTATTTTTTCTCGTTTAGCCATATTTTACACTTTACAACGGTGCAAATATATGTAGAAAACTCGAAAAAACAAAAAAGTTTTCAAAGTTTTTCAACTCACACAATGTTCTTTTTCGCGCATATCACGAATTACAAGCTAAAAAAAAGTCGTTTGCAACATCAATTTAACGCATTTCGGCAGCTTTAATTGTGTATATGTGCAACAAAATAATTTGGTAGAACAAGAAAATTTTAATAAATTTGTCGTTTGGAAAGAGATTTACAACAAAACTATACAACTATGACTGAAAAACTTTTGAAGATTGCCGGCGAGTTTGTTCTCGAAGGCACTATCAACGAAATCACCCCGCTGGGACAGGGTTTTATCAACGACACATTTATCATTCATACCGAGGGCGAGGCTCCAAACTACATCTTGCAACGCAAGAATAAGTCTATCTTTCCCGATGTACCTGCAATGATGGACAACATCGACCGCGTAACTGCACATATCCGAGCAAAGGTTGCTGCCGAAGGTGGCGACACTCGTCGCGAGGTTATGACAATCAACCATACTCACGATGGTAAGTTCTACCACATAGACGAGGAGGGCGAGTATTGGGCCGTATGCGAGTTTATCGCCGACACTGTGGCCTACGACTCGGCAAATAGTGAGGATTTGGCTCGCATGGGCGGTATGGGTATCGGCAAGTTCCAATCGCAGTTGGCAGACTTCACCGAGCCTCTTGCGGAGGTTATCAAGGGCTTCCACAACATCAAACATCGCTTTGTACAGTGGGACGAAGCTCTCGCACAAGACCTCGCAGGCCGTAAGGCTGCACTTGCAGAGGAGATTTCGTGGATTGAGTCGCGACGCGAGGAGATGCTTGCATTCTGGGCAAAGGTTGAGAGTGGCGAGATTCCAATGCGAGTAACCCACAACGACACAAAGATTAACAACATTCTCTTCGACAAGCAGGGCAATGTGCTCTGCGTAATCGACCTCGATACAGTGATGTCGGCACCTGCACTGAACGACTTTGGAGATGCTATCCGCACCTACGCCAACACAGGTGCAGAGGATGCAGCCGACCTCTCAACCGTATCGCTCTCGTTGCCAATGTTCGCCGCCTATGCCGACGGATACCTCTCGCAGCAGGCTCAAACCCTCAATCAGGCCGAATTGGATCACCTTGCCTTCTCGGCTCGCTACATCACCTTCGAGCAGGTTTTGCGATTCTTGATGGACTACATCAACGGTGATACCTATTATAAGATTATGTCGCCTGACCACAATCTTGTTCGCACACACGCACAGTATGCCCTCTTGCAGAGTATCGAGGCTCAATACGAAGCAATGTGCGAGGTAATCAAGACCACAACAGCCAAATATCGTGCATAGTATGAAGATTACAAAGATTGATTTGGCAGGACGCACCCTCGAGGAGGTCTTCGAGGGTATTACCCCAGAGAAGATTGCTTGCTGCAATTGGGCAGAGGAGTTCCCATACTCACCAAACGTAACATTCAGGATGTTCCATACGGGCGAGAAGCTATATCTTCGTTTCGACGTGGAGGAGCAGTACACGGCAGCCCGCATCACCGAGGACAATGGAGATGTTTGGACCGACTCGTGTTGCGAGTTCTTCTTCTCGTTGGATGGTAAGGCATACTACAATATTGAGTGCAGCTGCATTGGCCGTATGCTATGTGGCTACTACGCCGAGAAGGGTGCACCGGCATTGCGCGCAGGAGCAGATATTCTTTCGCAGGTGGAGCGCGTCACTTCACTCGGCACAGAACCGTTTGAGGAGCGCGTAGGAGATAACAAGTGGTCGCTTATGTTGGCTGTTCCGCCAACAATCTTCCACCAGGACAAGATTGAGAGTTGGGATGGACTGAAGTTGAAGATAAATCTCTACAAGATTGGCGACAACCTCTCGAAGCCACACTATCTCTCGTGGCAGCCTATTTCGCTTCCGCAACCATGCTTCCACTGTCCGGAATATTTTACATCCGTCGAGCTGGAGTAATCGGAGCGTAATCCCGAACAACAAATAGTCGTGGCGACATATCTCGCCACGATTTTTTTATCTACCACCGATGCACAATTTTTAATTTTTCACGCAACATTCTGAATTTATTTATTATATTTGCGTGGATAAATTTGTACATGCTATGCCAAAGATTTCAGAACGCGCTGTATTGATGCCGGCTTCGCCAATTCGACGCCTTGCACCACTTGCCGAAGAGGCCAAAAGACGAGGCACAAAGGTCTATCATCTCAATATCGGTCAGCCCGATATCAAGACCCCGCAGGTGGCTCTCGATGCAATTCGCAATATCGACCGCGAGATATTGGAGTACAGTCCAAGCGACGGTTTCCTCTCGTTGCGCGAGAAGTTGGTCGGCTACTACGACCAATATCAGATAAAACTCTCGCCCGAAGATATTATCGTAACATCGGGAGGTTCCGAAGCGGTACTTTTCGCCTTTATGTCGTGCCTCAACCCGGGAGACGAGATTATCGTCCCCGAGCCCGCCTACGCCAACTATATGGCCTTTGCAGTCTCGGCCGGAGCTGTAATCAGACCTATAACCTCGACCATCGACAATGGCTTTGCTCTACCGTCGATTGAGCAGTTCGAGGCGTTGATAAACGAGCGCACACGCGGCATCCTTATATGTAACCCCAACAACCCTACGGGCTATCTCTATACACGTAAGGAGATGAATCGTATTCGTGACCTTGTGAAGAAGTACGACCTATTTCTCTTTTCTGACGAGGTCTATCGCGAATTTATCTATACGGGCTCGCCATATATCTCGGCATGCCACTTGGAGGGTATCGAGGAGCACGTGGTGTTGATTGATTCGGTATCGAAGCGATACTCGGAGTGCGGTATCCGCATTGGCGCACTTATTACAAAAAACAAAACCCTGCGCTCTGCCGTTATGAAGTTCTGCCAAGCACGACTCTCGCCACCACTTCTCGGACAGATTGCCGCTGAAGCCTCGTTGGATGCACCGCGCGAGTATGCTATCCACACCTACGAGGAGTATATCGAGCGCCGCAACTGCCTGGTCGATGAGTTGAATAAGATCGAGGGTGTCTTTTCGCCAATTCCGATGGGTGCGTTCTACACCATTGCACGCCTGCCTATTGACGATAGCGACAACTTCTGCGAGTGGTGTCTGCGCGAATTTGAGTACGAGGGTGCAACTATTATGTTGGCTCCCGCATCGGGCTTCTACTCGGAGGAGGGACTCGGCAAAAACGAGGTCCGCATCGCCTATATCCTCGAAAAATCGGAACTCAAAAAGGCGATCCGCATTTTGGGTGAGGCCATAAAGGCCTACAACCAAATGCGAACGGAAAACGGAAAACGGAAAGCGGAAAACTAAAATAGCTAGAAACAGAATTGCTATGGTTGATTGTTTGGATAGCAAAACCAAATTGTTTGCGCTTCGTGTAATAAAACTTTCTCGCTACTTGATGGAGGAGAAAAAAGAGTATATCCTCTCCAAACAGATTTTGCGTAGCGGAACGAGTATCGGTGCAAATGTGCGAGAGAGAAAAAATGCACAAAGCAAACTCGATTTCATAAATAAGTTATCGGTTGCCCTAAAAGAGGCTGATGAAACTACATATTGGTTGGAATTGCTTGTGGGTAGTGAATATATTGACCAGAAGATGTTTGTTTCGCTTGAAAAAGATATCAAAGAGATTATAGCCTTAATAACAGCAAGTATAAATACAGCACGCTCAAATTTGTAAGTAGAAATGAAACTTGGAAAAATAAAGAAAATAGATTTGCGCACTATATGGGCTAGCGAATCATCAGATTTTACGCCTTGGCTTGCCAAAGAAGAGAATATTGCATTGTTGAGCGATGCTATTGGAATGGACCTTGAAGTTGAGTCCCAAGAAAAGAATGTAGGACCTTTCCGCGCAGATATTCTTGCTCGTGATGTAGCGACAAATCACTATGTCTTAATAGAAAATCAATTAGAGCAAACGAATCATAATCATTTAGGTCAGATTATGACTTATGCTGCTGGATTAGATGCTTTCTCTATTATATGGATTGCAAAATCTTTTACAGAGGAACATCGTGCTGCATTAGATTGGCTAAACCGTATAACAGATGAGAATATAAACTTTTTCGGAATAGAGGTGGAGGCTATTCAAATTGGCGATAGCCTGCCTGCTCCGCAATTTAATGTTGTGGCAAAGCCGAATGATTGGTCTAAAATTATCAAGTCAAACACAAATAGTGGAAGCCTTACTGAAACAAAGGTTAAGCAACAAGAGTATTGGACTGAATTCCGGGATTATGTATTGAAGAATGGTAGTCCATTTAAGGTGCAAAAACCTTTGCCACAACATTGGACAAATGTTGCTCTTGGAAGGTCATATTTCTATTTGAGTTTGAATGTTAATTCTGTAAATGGCACTATCTCTATAAATTTTGAAATGTCAGGAGCAAACGCAAAGCCTAATTATGATGCACTAAGAGAAAAGTTTGAAGAAGACTCTAAAAACAAAATATCAGCGAATCTCGATTGGATGCGCTTAGATGATAAAAAGGTATCAATGGTAAAGTTGTCGAAGTCGTTTGATTTCTTAGATGTTGATTCTCGAAAGGAGCAGTTTGCTTGGTTTGTTGATAATGTGCAAAAGTTTATTAAGTATTTCCAGCCGAAAATAAAAGCATTGCCTTCAAACATAAAGTAAATAAAAATAGTTTTCCGCTTTCCGATTTCCGCTTTCCGTTAAAAAGAAACAAGTTATGTCCGCACCGTTAGCAGAGAGATTGAGGCCGCAGACCCTCGAAGATTATATTGGTCAGCAGCATTTGGTTGGCGAAGGAGGTGTATTCCGTCGCTTTATTGAGGCGGGGAATGTGCCGTCGTTTATATTGTGGGGCCCTCCGGGGGTTGGTAAGACAACACTTGCCCGCATCGTGGCAAATACCCTCGAACGACCTTTCTATACGCTCTCGGCAGTAACTTCGGGCGTAAAGGAGGTGCGCGAGGTTATCGAGTCGGCAAAGAGTCAAAAGTTCTTCTCGACAAAGACCCCTCTGCTCTTTATAGACGAGATTCACCGATTCAACAAATCGCAACAAGACTCACTGCTCGGAGCTGTCGAGCAGGGCACCATAACCCTTATTGGCGCAACAACCGAAAATCCATCGTTCGAGGTTATATCGCCTCTCTTGAGCCGTTGTCAGGTCTATACTTTGAAGCCGATGCAAGACGAGGACTTACAGAAACTGCTCGACCGTGCATTGACAACCGATGAGGAGCTGAAAAAACGAAATATCAAGGTCGAAGAGTCGGCGGCTCTATTCCGCTTTGCCGGTGGCGATGCCCGAAAATTACTAAATATTCTCGATATTATAACCTCCTCGCGTGAGGGCGATTTGAAGATTACCGACGACCTCATTACGGAGGTCTTGCAACAAAACATTGCGCTCTACGACAAGAACGGAGAGCAGCACTACGACGTAATTTCGGCCTTTATAAAGAGCGTTCGAGGTAGCGACCCCAATGCCGCAATCTACTATTTGGCACGAATGTTGGCCGGAGGTGAGGAGCCGCGATTTATCGCCCGCAGACTTGTAATTTTGGCTTCGGAGGATATAGGTTTGGCAAATCCAAACGCGCTGCTTCTGGCAAATGCCTGTTTCGATACAGTACATAAAATAGGTATGCCCGAGGCGCGTATTACACTTGCCGAGACAACAATATACCTCGCCACATCGCCAAAGAGCAACTCTGCATATATGGCTATAAATGAGGCTCTTGCACTTGTAAATAAGGATACCAATCTACGCCCTGTACCTCTGCATTTGCGCAATGCCGTAACCGAGCTGATGCGCGAGGAGGGGTACGCCAAGGACTATAAGTATGCGCACGACTACAAAGGCAACTTTGTAGAGCAGGAGTTCATGCCCGAATCGCTCAAGGGGACACAGTTCTACCACCCTAACACCGAAAACCCGACGGAACAGCGTATAGCCGAGCGTATGCAACAACTTTGGAAAGGAAAATACAAATAGAGACGAGAGTAGGCTGCGCGATACAAAGATGAGCGACAAGAGCTCAGCATAAACCCCATAGATTAGACTATGAAGCGACTTTTTATACTTTTTATCTTTACGATGACTATGACAACACTTTCGGCACAGACAAAACCTACGACATACTGCTTTGTGGAGGGAGAGGAGCCACTCTATCTCGACCACTATCGCGCCGAGGGTGAGGGATTGCATCCATGCGTTCTATTCGCTTTTGGAGGTGGATTTTCGCATGGCAATCGTGCTGACGAGAGGTATATGAACTACTTTAAGTTGCTGCTATCAAAGGGCTTCGACGTAGTTTCAATAGACTATCGACTTGGAATGAGCTACACGCTCGACAGCGACAAAGAGGTGGGAGCATTAGAAGGCGCACGTGTGATGTATCGTGCCGTAAACTATGCCGCCGAGGATGTTCTGCGAGCAACGCACTTCATTCACACCAACGCTGCAAAGATGGGTATCGACATCTCGCGTATTGTGGCAAGTGGCTCGAGTGCGGGAGCAATAGCCGTATTGCAGGCCGAAAACTACATTGTCAATCGTTCGCGCTATGCCAAAATACTCTCCGCCGACTACAACTATGCGGGGGTTATAGCCTTTGCAGGTGCTATATACTCGATGCTCGGCAAGCCAAAATGGCGCAACACACCTTGTCCTATAATGTTATTTCACGGCAATGCCGACCGCAATGTTCCATATCGCAAAGCTACTATCTTGGGAATAGGATTCTACGGCTCGGACTATATTGCCGACCAACTTCACAAGAAGAGGGCAACATACTACTTCCACTCGGCACACTACCGCGACCACATCCTCGCCCTGTCGCCAATGAACGACAACCACGAGGAGATTGTAAATTTCTTGGAGCGTTGCGTACTCGGAGGCGAAAAGATGCAATACACCAAAGAGTATGTAGCCGAAGGTATCGAACCTTGCCAAACCAAATTTACCGTACAGGAGTATCTCAACTCCAACTACTCGAAGTAGAGAGAGCACCCTGCACCCCATAAGGCTGACTAAAAATAGTCAGTCTTATTTTTTGTTTTTAATTTCTAATTCTGAATTTATTTATTATATTTGTAACATAAATTTAGAACTACTGTGTTATGGATAACAAAAAGCCTCTTTATTGCGTAATTATGGCGGGCGGTATAGGCACTCGTTTTTGGCCTGAGAGCCGTCAAAGCAAGCCGAAGCAGTTCCTTGATATTTGCGATACGGGCAAGTCTTTCCTGCGAATGACATACGAGCGATTTGCACACCTTGTACCAACAGAGAACTTCCTTGTCGTAACAAATACCCGATACAAGGAGTTGGTTTTGGAACATATTCCGGAGTTGCGAGCCGAGCAGGTTCTGTGCGAGCCTATAGGTCGCAACACTGCGCCTTGCATCTGCTATGCAGCCTACCATCTGCGCAATGTGGCTCCCGATGCAATGATGATTGTAACGCCTGCCGACCACCTCATTCTTAACGAGGCGGAGTTTCACACAATTTTGGAGGAGACAATCGACTTTGCCTCGGACAACCGCGCCTTAATGACCATCGGAATCACCCCTTCGCGTCCGGAGACAGGTTACGGCTATATCCAAAAGAGCGATAACAACACTATCTCGCGCGTAAAATGCTTCACCGAGAAACCAAACCTGGAACTTGCGCAGATATTTATCCAGTCGGGCGAGTTCTTTTGGAACTCGGGAATCTTCGTTTGGAAGGTTGGCGACATCATTGATGCCGTAGCAGAGCATCTGCCCGAGCACCATGCTCTCTTTGATGCCATAGCCGACAAACTCGGCACCGAGGAGGAGACAAAGGCCATAGAGCAAGTATTTGCCGAGTGCCGTGCCATCTCAATCGACTACGGAGTGATGGAGAAGGCCGACAATGTATATGTACGTTGTGGCGACTTTGGCTGGAGCGATGTAGGTACTTGGGGTTCGCTCTACCAGCTCTCACGCAAGGATAAGTACGCAAATGTTAAGCCTCAGGAAGGTTGCTACACCTACAACACACGCTCCTCGATGGTCTCGCTGCCAAAGGGTAAGATTGCCGTTATAAACGGTCTCCGCGACTATATTGTGGTCGATACCGAAGATGTGCTCCTTATCTGCCCACGCGCCGAGGAGCAAAACATCAAGAAGTATATCGATGAGGTGAAGTTCAACAACGGCGACAAACATATCTAAAGCATTAAAGGTGGGAACAGATATCGAAAAATTATATAGCGTATATTTAGGCTCTACCGGAGTAACAACCGACTCACGCAAGATTGAGTCGGATGCGCTCTTTTTTGCCCTACACGGAGCCTCATTCGATGGCAATGATTATGCCATACAGGCTCTGAAACAGGGGGCTTCGACAGCAGTAATTGACCGTGAAGATATCCTAAACAACAACCCCGAGTATGCCGGGCAACTGCTACTTGTGGAGGATACCTTGCAAGCACTGCAAGCATTGGCAAAAGAGCATCGTCGCCGCTTGGCCATTCCGATAATTGCTATTGCGGGAAGCAACGGCAAGACCACAACCAAGGAGCTTGTTTCGCGCGTTTTGGCCGAGCGTTTTAAGGTCACTACCACCCGTGGAAATCTCAACAACCATATCGGAGTGCCTTTGACACTACTCTCCATGAACAACGAAACCGAATTTGGCGTTGTGGAGATGGGAGCAAGTGCGCAGGGGGAGATTGAACTCCTCTGCTCCATTGCCGAGCCCAACTACGGTATTCTCACCAACATCGGACTCTCCCACCTTGAGGGTTTTGGAGGCGTGGAGGGAATCCGCAAGGGCAAGGGCGAATTATTCGACCACCTCGACCAAAATGGAGGTCGCACATTTGTCCCCGAGGAGGATGAGGTGTTGTGCAAAATGGCAGGTGCAAGGGAGAATTTGGCCATAGAATACTACTCGCGCACCATTGCCAATGGTTTCAAGAGCAATCTTACGGGCGACTACAACCGCTACAACATAGCAGCTGCAGTAGAGGTTGGTCGCTACTTCGATATTGCAGATGAGCGCATTGCCGAAGCAATACTATCGTTCACTCCCGACAACAACCGTTCACAGGCCCTCGAGACTAATCGTAACCGCCTCGTAGTAGATTGTTACAACGCAAATCCTTCGAGTATGGAGGTTGCCTTGGACAATATTTCCGTTATGGAGGCAGAGCATAAGGTCTTGATTTTGGGCGATATGCTCGAACTTGGAGAGTGGAGTGAGGAGGCCCATCGAACTATTCTTCGCAAGGCAGACAACGTAGCCGAGCGCATAATTCTTGTAGGCAAGGAGTTCGCAAAGGCATATGGTACAAGCGAGGGATTAACAGCAGAGTATAGACTCTACCCTACCACTGCCGAGGCATTGACTGCACTCGAAAACAGCCCGATAAGCGATAGCCTTGTATTGCTGAAAGGCTCGCGAGGTATAAAGTTAGAGCAGTTGATAGAGAAGTTGTAGATAAAATGGCGCAATTTAATAACGACAAGTAAGGGCTATTAAGGGCAAGTAAAGGATAGTAAGGGTATGCGCTCTTCTTTACTAACCGCTACTATCCGTTACCAACCCTTAATTTACCTGCGCCGTGATAACTTAAAGAGTTCAGATAACAAAAAAATAACTTATGGAGAACAAAAAACAGATTTCACTCCCCGAAAATGCCTATCGTAAATTGAAAGAGGGCGAGGAGTACATCCCCGTAATGCCGGCAGCAAGCCAACCTGCAGAGGCAACGCCATACTCGGTAACAATGGGTGTCGTCATGGCAATTATTTTCTCGGCAGCGGCAGCCTTTCTCGGATTGAAGGTCGGTCAGGTATTTGAAGCTGCAATTCCTATCGCCATCTTGGCAGCAGGATTTGGCTCATTGCGTGGCAAGAATCGCAGTATGCTCGGCGAAAATGTTATTATTCAGTCGATTGGTGCATCATCGGGTGTTATTGTAGCGGGTGCCATCTTTACATTGCCCGCACTCTACATCCTCGGACTCGAAGCGCAATTCTATCAGGTTTTCCTCTCGTCGCTACTCGGAGGTGTATTGGGCATTGTGCTGCTTGTGCCATTCCGCAAGTACTTTGTTAAGGATATGCACGGCAAGTACCCATTCCCTGAGGCTACAGCAACTACCGAGGTACTTGTCTCGGGTGAGAAGGGTGGCAAGCAGACCAAGTTGCTCGCTATTGCGGGAGTTATAGGCGGTCTGTACGACTTTGCCGTATCGTCGTTTGGTGCTTGGGCTGAGAACATCTCGACCAAGATGACCGCCTGGGGTACGGCCGTAGCAGATAAGTTCAAGGTGGAGTTCTCGATGAACACCGGTGCTACACTACTCGGTTTGGGATATATTATCGGCTTGAAATATGCTGTAATCATCACTGCCGGCTCGTGTCTTGTGTGGTTTGTGATTGTTCCACTCGTGGGATACGCTTCGGCAGAGGCAGCCTCGATGAGCGCAATGGAGCTGTTCCAAGCCTACGGTCGTCCTATCGGCATCGGAGGTATAGCAATGGCAGGCTTGATTGGTATCATCAAGCAGGCCGGCATCATCAAGCAGGCTGTCGGACTCGCATTTAACGAGTTGGGTGGCAAAAAGAGCGAAGGAGCTGTGGCTCGTACGCAACGCGATATCTCGATGAAGACTATCCTTTCGGTTATCATTGCTGTACTTGTAGCCACCGTAGTATTCTTCCAATTTGGAGTTTTGGGCAACTGGTTCCACACTATTGTTGCTCTCTTGATTGTATTTGTAATAGCATTCCTCTTCACTACCGTTGCGGCAAATGCGATTGCCATCGTGGGTACAAACCCTGTATCGGGAATGACACTGATGACACTTATCCTCAGTTCACTCGTACTCGTTTCGATTGGCCTCGAGGGCGAGAAGGGAATGACGGCAGCATTGATTATCGGAGGTGTAGTCTGCACCGCCCTTTCGATGGCAGGTGGCTTTATCACCGACCTCAAAATTGGCTATTGGCTCGGCACAACCCCACGCACACAAGAGAAGTGGAAGTTCCTCGGAACATTCGTATCGGCAGCGACTGTTGCAGGAGTGATGATTATCCTCAACAAGACCTATGGTTTTGTGGGCGAAAATGCCCTGACAGCACCGCAGGCCAACGCTATGGCAGCTGTAATCAAACCGTTGATGGAGGGTGGCGAGACACCATGGATTCTCTACTTCGCAGGTGCGGTGCTGGCACTCGTGCTTAATTGGATTGGCGTACCGGCATTGGCATTCTCGCTCGGAATGTTTATCCCGATGTCGCTCAATGCTCCTCTCGTAGCAGGTGGTGCTATTGCATGGTTTGTATCTAATCGCACAAAGGATGAGTCGCTCAACAAAGCTCGTTTCGACCGTGGTACACTCCTCGCATCGGGCTTTATCGCAGGAGGAGCCTTGATGGGAGTTGTGGCAGCAGTACTAAAGTTTGTGGGAGTAGATCTCTTTATGACCGAGTGGGCAGCTTCGAACTCGGCAGAGTGGTTGGCATTGGCAATGTATATCGCCCTTGCTATCTACTTCACCGTTCACACGTTGAAGGCAAAGAAGGAGGAGTAGAGAGAAACGGAAAACGGAAAACGGAAAACAGAAAACTAAAAAAGCCAATGGCCAATGGCTAAAAGCAAATAGAAAAAACTTTACACTAATTCAAAATCGGAGGTGATTGAGGAAATTTTGTGCTAAACGAGGGAACGAAAGCGCAGCATACTAATGCGTATGTGAGCATTTCGTTATCCGAAGAGCAGTGCAAAATTTACCAATCAGAACGATTTTCAAACAACGGAGATATGGAATTGAAAGATAGATTTTTGAAATATGTTGCGATAGACACGCAATCAGACGAGAATAGTGAAACATTTCCTTCATCGGAAAAGGAGTGGGATTTGTTAAACCTCTTGGTTGAGGAGATGAAGGTACTCGGTTTGGAGGATGTAAGCATCGACAAGTATGGCTACGCTATGGGAACAATCCCTGCAACCAAGGGCAAGGAGAATGCACCGGTAATCGGATTCTTGGCACACGTCGATACATCGCCCGATATGAGTGGCAAAGATGTTCGTCCTCGCATTATCGAGGAGTACGACGGAGGGGATATCGTATTGAACCCTTCGCTCACAATGCGCGTGGCAGAGTTCCCCGAATTGAGTCGCTTCGTAGGGCATACGCTTATCCACACCGACGGCACTACCCTGCTCGGTGCTGACGACAAGGCAGGCGTGGCGGAGATTATGACCGCTGCCGAGTACCTTATGTCGCACCCCGAGGTCGAGCATGGCAAGATTCGCATCGGATTTACCCCTGACGAAGAGATTGGTCGTGGAGTGGATTTCTTCGATGTAAAGGCCTTTGGTGCAGACTTTGCCTACACTATGGATGGTGGCTACGAGGGAGAGTTGGAGTATGAAAACTTCAATGCCGCCTCGGCAAAGATTGCTATTCAGGGACGCAATGTCCACCCGGGATACGCCAAAAACAAGATGATTAACGCTATCGACGTGGCGTGCGAGTTGAACTCGCTGGTTCCTGCTGTGGAACGACCACAATATACCGAGGGCTACGAGGGCTTCTACCACTGCGTAGGCATCTCGGGCTCAGTGGAGGAGGCAACAATATCCTACATCATCCGCGACCACGATGCCGAGAAGTTCGAGGCAAAGAAAGTGTGGATGCACAATATCGTAGGCATCCTGAACAACAAGTATGGCGAGGGAGTCTTAAAACTCACGTTGAAGGACCAATACTACAATATGCGTAAGATGGTCGAGCCACATCCACAGGTTATCGAGTTGGCGAAGGAGGCTATGATTGAGGCGGACGTAACGCCTATTGTTCGCCCAATTCGCGGCGGAACGGATGGCGCACGCCTCTCGTTTATGGGCTTGCCTTGCCCGAATATCTTTGCCGGCGGTATGAACTTCCACGGCAAGTTCGAGTACTGCTCTTTGAACTCTATGGAGAAGGCCGTAAAGGTTATTATCAACCTCTGCAAGCTTTGGGCGAAATAAACGGAAAACGGAAAAGTGAAAACGGAAAACTAAATAGAAAAACCTTACATTTATTCAAAATCGGAGGTGATTGGACTATTTTTGTGCGTTACGCAGGGGCGGAAAGCGGAGCATACTGAGCGTATGTGAGCATTTACGCCGCAAGTAAGGTGCAAAAAGAGTCAATCAGAACGATTTTCAAGCACAGAAATATGAACAACAGATACGGTTTTGTAAAGGTTGCAGCGGCAACACCGCTGGTACATATTGCCGATTGCCACGCCAATGCTGAGGCGATAGACAAGATGACCGCCGAGGCGGTGGAGCGTGGTGCGAGTGTGGTGGTGTTCCCGGAACTCTCACTTACGGGCTACACTTGTGGCGACCTGTTCTTGCAGTCACGAATTATCGAGGCAGGAGATGAGGCATTAGCGCAGTTACTCGCTACGCCACGACCTATTGTGTCGATTATCGGAATGCCGATATACTACAAAAACAACCTCTATAACTGCGCCGTAGTTATCGCCAACGGCAAAATCTGCGGTATCGTGCCAAAGAGCTATATTCCCAACTATTCGGAGTTCTACGAGAGTCGTTGGTTCACCGAGGGACGCGACATCCGCAATGCCGAGATTACAATCTGCGGTCAGCGAGTGCGTTTCGGTGCTGACCTCCTCTTCGATGTTCACGGTACGCGTTTTGGTGTGGAGATTTGCGAAGATTTGTGGGTTCCTGCACCGCCATCGTCAGATATGGCATTGGCAGGGGCAACGCTTATCTTCAACCTCTCGGCAACGCCCGAAATTTTGGGCAAACACGCCTATTTGCGTTCTCTTATCAAGCAACAGTCGGCACGCGCATTGTGCGGATATATATACTGCTCGGCAGGTGTGGGTGAATCATCGACCGACCTTGTATTTACGGGCAACGGCATCATTGCCGAGAATGGCAAAATCATTGCTGCACGCGAGCGATTTGTGCGCAAGGCCCAACTGACGGTTGCAGATATCGATGTCGAACACATCTTCAACGAACGTCGCCGCCACACCTCGTTTATCAACCTCGACAATCGCTTCGACGTTATAAAGATTGATATTCCCCAACCCGAAAGTGAACTTGAGCGCAAGATTAACCCTGCGCCATTTATCCCTACCGATTTGAATGATGGATGTCGTGAAGCATTCGAGATTCAGATGGCCGGCTTGGCACAGCGACTCTCACATATAGGATGCAAGAGCGTGGTTATAGGTATTTCGGGTGGATTGGATTCTACCCTTGCATTGCTAACTACGGTAGGAACATTCGATATGCTCGGGCTCGACCGCAAGGGTATTATTGGAGTTACTATGCCGGGCTTCGGCACGACCGACCGCACCTATCAAAATGCCCTCGTACTGATGAGCGAATTGGGCATCACCACTCGCGAGATATCAATTCGCAAGGCGTGTGAGCAACATTTTGCCGACATTGGCCTCGACCCTAACGAGCGCGGTGCTGCGTACGAGAACTCCCAGGCCCGCGAGCGTACACAGATTCTTATGGATTTGGCAAACAAGGAGGGAGGCATCGTAATAGGCACAGGCGACTTGAGCGAGGCGGCACTCGGCTGGGCAACATACAATGGCGATTCGATGTCGATGTACAACCCTAACTGCTCAATTCCAAAGACATTGGTGCGCAAGATGGTGGAATGGTGTGCCGAAAACGACAATAACAAGGCTGTGCGCAACACCTTGCAGGATATTGTAAATACCCCCGTTAGTCCCGAGTTGCTCCCTGCCGACGAGCAGGGTAATATAGCGCAAAAGACCGAGGATTTGGTTGGTCCATACGCCCTGCACGACTTCTTTATCTACAACTTCCTGCGCAACGGATTCTCACCTGCAAAGATTGAGTATCTGGCGAAAAAAGCCTTCAATGGGGAGTTCTCAGAGGAGGAGATTCACCATTGGTTAGGCGTATTCCTGCGTCGTTTCTTCTCGCAGCAGTTCAAGCGTTCGGCAGCACCCGACGGCCCGAAGGTCGTTACGGTATCGCTCTCGCCGCGTGGCGATTTACGAATGCCGTCCGACGCATCGGTTGCAGAGTGGCTAAAATAAACGGAAAACGGAAAACGGGCTGAAAAATCAGTCCGTTTTTTATGGTAATGATGCCAAAAGCGGCGCTTGAGTAAAAATATAAGTTACTGTATATTTGGAAATTACAGCGATAATTTAGAGATTAGTAGAAACCGGTTTCTACTAATCTCTATTTTTTATGGTAAAAAAGCGCAAAATTCGTTG
>JAZQIS010000088.1:0-29548 GCA_045541235.1 Alistipes sp. | reverse complement strand
ACCTCAGGGCCTGCTTCCGGTACAGATGCCTAAGGATATGCGCACCGTAGAGGAGAACAAGGAGGATGTTCCGTTCGACCTCAAGTGCTACAAGGATACCGACGGCAACATCTACGACTACGCCTATGGATTGAATTGGAGTGGTGTGATTAAAGATTGGCGTACCGAAAAGTATGCCCCAAAGAGGAGATAAAAATGAGACGATTGTTCATCACAATAGCAGCTATTGCACTCTCCATCTCCGCTTCGGCAGAGGCAAAGTGGAGTAAAAGTGACAAGGGCGACTTTATCGAGATTACCCAGCAGGGCGGTCGCACCCTTGGCTACAGCCAAAATTCGGGCATTAAGATTTTGATCGTTGATGGATTTGCCTTCAAAGACCTCAATCGCAACGGCAAGCTCGACAAGTACGAGGATTGGAGACTCCCGTCCGAGGAGCGTGCCAAGGATTTGGCTTCGCAACTCTCGTTGGATGAAATTGCAGGTCTGATGCTCTACTCGGCACACCAACAGATTCCGGGCGCGGGAAACAATGCGGACCCCACAAAACGCGGACTCTATGGTGGTTTGGAGTTTAAGCAGACACGAGGAATTGCGCCCTCTGCCCTTACCGACGAGCAGATTAAGTTTGTAGGCGAGGACAATGTACGCCACATCCTTATTACAAGGGTACAGAACGCATATACTGCTGCAGAATGGAACAATAATCTTCAGGCATTTTGCGAATCTTTAGGCCATGGAATCCCTGCCAACAACTCCTCCGACCCGCGCCACAGAGGTTCAAAGTCGGGCGATGAGTTTGATGCCGGAGGCGGCTCACAGTCGGCATGGCCTTCGGCACTCGGAATGGCAGCAACATTCGTCCCTGCAAATGTTAGGCGTTTTGCCGAAATTGCATCGGCAGAGTACCGCGCACTCGGAATTACAACAGCTCTTTCACCGCAGTCGGACCTCTCAACCGAGCCACGCTGGAGACGACTCTACATGGGATATGGCGAACATTCGGGGCTTGTAGCCGATTGTGTTCGTGCATATTCCGACGGTTTCCAGAGCTCGAAGGGCGATGCCTGCATAGAGGGGGCTTGGGGTCGTGAAAGTGTGAATGCCATGGCAAAGCATTGGCCCGGAGGTGCTACGGGCGAGGCTGGTCGTGATGCACACTTTGGCATTGGCAAGTTTGGCGTCTATCCGGGAAACAATTTTGAGGAGCACCTCATCCCATTCACCAAGGGAGCTTTCGCTCTCGAGGAGGGAACAAAGCAGGTCTCTGCAATTATGCCATACTACACAATCTCCTACAATCAGGACCCAAGCGGCAAGAATGTAGGAAACGCCTTGAGCGAGTATATGATAAAGGACTTGTTGCGAGGAAAATATGGCTATGAGGGTGTTATCTGCACCGACTGGCGCGTGGCCGAGAAGTATGTCGATCATCGCTACTCTAACGGTAAGCCCTACGGAATGGAGGATCAACCCGTAGAGGAGGTCTTCTATCGTGCGCTTATCCTCGGAGTCGATCAATTCGGAGGCGTAAACTCCACCGAGAACATCAAGAAGGCATACGCTCTTGGTGTCCAGAGAATGGGCGAAAAGGCTATCCGCGAGCGATTTGAGCTCTCGGCAGTGCGTTTGTTGCGCAACTTCTTCCGCGTAGGCTTGTTCGAGAATCCATATCTCGAGCCGCATCGCAGCCAGGAGATTGTCGGCAATGCCAAGTTTATGCAGGCGGGCTATGATGTGCAGCTCAAGTCTGTTGTGATGCTCAAAAACCACAACAAGACTCTCCCACTATCGCCAAAGGCAAAGGTCTATATCGAAAAGCGCAAGTTCACACCGCAGCGTAGCTGGTGGACAGAGAAGTTTGAAGGTAAGACGAAGGAGGGATATGGTGTAAGTATAGGGATGCTTCGCAAGCACCTCAGTATCGTCGAGAAGCCGGAGGAGGCCGACTGCGCAGTAGTATTTATTGATGGTCCAACCGTTGGTCGTGGCCACTCTACAGCCGACATGAAGGCCGGAGGAACGGGTTATATACCGATCTCGCTGCAATATGGCGACTATACCGCAAAGTATGCTCGCGCGAAGAGTATCGCCGGAGGCGACCTGTTCGAGAATTTTACAAACCGCACCTACAAGGGTAAGAGCACCACTACCGACAACAAGTATGAGATGGAGGCCGTCATTCGCGCCAAGAAGTTGATGGGTGACCGTCCTGTAATTGTTGTCGTGCGTGTGAAGCGACCTTTGGTATTGGCCGAGATTGAGCCTTATGCCGACGCTATCTTGTTGGGCTACGAGGTGCAGAATCAGGCATACGTAGAGCTGATTAAGGGCAACGTGGAGCCATCGGGATTGCTGCCGATGCAGATGCCGAAGGATATGCGCACCGTAGAGAAGAACAAGGAGGATGTTCCATTCGACTTGGAGTGCTACAAGGATGGAGACGGAAACATTTACGACTTTGGATTTGGTCTGAATTGGAGTGGCGTAATTAAGGATTGGAGAACAGAAAAATATAAAAAATTAAAGATTTATCAAGATGAGAAAAGAGATTAAAATCGGAATTTATACAGTGGTAATACTACTTGCCGCTTGGGCCGGTATTCGCTTTTTGAGTGGGCTCGATATTTTCGGCCGTACCCGCAACTACACAGCTCACTACGAGCAGGTTGGCGGATTGCAGGATGCAGCAGCAGTAGTTATCAACGGTGTAAAAGTTGGCCAGGTTACCGGCGTAGAGTTGAACAAAGAGGAGGGCGGTGTAGATGTTACACTCTCTGTCAACAAGGAGTACGACATCCCTACCGACTCGAAGGCCATGATGTTCAGCGCAGGTTTGATGGGTGGAAAGTCAATCGAAATCCAGTTGGGTAAATCTAACGAATTTCTCAAGGCGGGCGACAAGATTGAGTGTGGCGTTACTCTCGATATGTTCGACACCTTAACACAAGAGTTAGGCGATATCAAGGAGAGGGTAACACTTCTGCTCGACAACCTCAACCAGACTGTTTCGGGTGTGGATTCGTTAATCGACAACAACTCGCGAGCTCTCACCAACACCATTGCAAATCTCAATGGTGTGATGGCCGACCTCAAGAGGTCGAACATTATCGGCAATATCGACGGTTTCTGCGCTACGCTCAACCAAAATGGCGAGAAGTTGAACGGCATCGTCTCGGATATCAACTCCTTGACTCACTCCCTCAACGAGCAGCAGAGTGGCAAGAAGCTGGCAGAGGCCATAAACGAGGTCAATACCCTCTTGTCAAAGATTAACAGCGGCAGTGGCACCGTAGGCAACCTCGTTTCAGACGAGAAGCTCTACAAGCAGTTGGCAGAGGCATCGCAGAATCTCTCGGCTCTATTGGCCGATTTGAAGGAGAATCCAAAGCGATACATCAACGTAACCGTCTTTGGCAAAAAGTCCTACGAGGAGAAGCAGGCCGACAAGGAGGCAAAGAAGGCTGCCAAACAGGCCGCTAAAGAGGCGAAAAAGAACGCTACAAAGGAGTAATCAGAGGTGGCAAAGGGGGTTATATATCCATCCAACTTCGAGACGAAGATAGGTTTCAACCTTATTCGTGAGCAGTGTGTTGCATTGTGTACTATGCAGCACGCTCGCGAATTGCTTGCAAAGGAGGAGTTCTCGACTGTCAAGGCGGAGATTCTTCGCCGTCAATCCCTCGCCGAGGAGATGCGACAGATTCTGCTCTCCGAGCGCGAAGCCCCTACCGAGGAGTTCTACGACATTGCCGAGATTGTCGAAAAGGCAAAGGTCGAGGGTACATTCTTGGAGGTGATGGAGGTTGTACAGCTGGGTAAGGCTCTTATCTCGGCCGGTGATTTTGTGCAGTTCCTGCATAAGAGCAATGCCGAGCTATACCCCACTCTCACCTCGCTGGCAAAACCCGTCAAGGCGTTGTGGAATATTGTTGCCGACATACGTCGTATAATTGACGAGAGCAACACCGTACGCGATGGGGCCTCGGAGGAGTTGCGGCAGATTCGAGCACAGATACGCCGTCACGAGGGACAGGTATCGAAGCGACTCCACGCAATTTTACAGTCGGCCAAATCAAGCGGAATTGTCGAGAGCGATGCCTCGATATCTATTCGTGAAGGACGCGCCGTAATTCCCGTTTCGGCAGCTAACAAGCGTAAGCTCAACGGCTTTATCCACGATGAATCGGCCACAGGAAAGACCTTCTATGTGGAGCCTGCCGAGGTTGTGGAATTGAACAATATGCTGCGCGAGTTGGAGTATGAGGAGCGCAGAGAGATTGTCCGCATCCTTACCGCCTTTACCGATGTTGTGCGAACCGATATAGAGGAGGTTGAGCGCACCGAGGAGTTTATGGCCGTTGTGGATATGGTTCGCGCCAAGGCTCGTTGGGCCATCGAAAACGGAGCTGGGCGACCAATTCTTGCCGACGACGACCGCCTTGTACTGCATACAGCAAAACATCCGCTACTCTCACAGTCGCTTAAACGACAAAAACGAACAATTATCCCTCTCGATGCCGAGTTGGACAAAGAGAGGCGAATACTCGTTATTTCGGGCCCAAATGCAGGAGGAAAGTCGGTATGTCTCAAGACCATTGGACTGCTGCAATATATGTTCCAATGCGGCTACCCTATTACGGCTTCGGAGGCGAGTGAATTGCCCGTATTCAACAAGATATATATAAATATTGGTGACGAGCAGTCCATCGATAACGACCTCTCGACCTACTCATCACACCTTCTCAACATGAAGGCTATGGTAGCAGGGGCCGACAGGAGAACAATGGTGCTCATTGACGAGTTCGGTTCGGGAACGGAGCCTGTTATAGGTGCAGCCATTGCCGAGGCGATACTCGAAAAGTTGGTAGAGAGTGGTTGTTACGGAGTTATCACCACCCACTACTCCAATATCAAGTACTACGCCTCGAACCACGAGGGGGTTACAAATGGTGCTATGATGTTCGATGTACAGAACATTCGGCCTCTCTTCCGTCTCGAGTGCGGAAAGCCCGGAAGTTCGTTTGCCATCGAGATTGCTCGCAAGATTGGACTTTCGGAGGACATCATCGCCTCAGCAAAGGAGAAAGCCGGCTCGGAGCATATCGACTTGGAGAAGCAGCTACGCGAAGTGGCACGCGACAAACACTATTGGGCACAGAAGCGTGAACGCATCCGCCAAACCGACCGCAAGGTCGAGGAGATGGAGCAGGTGCTTAGCGAAAAACTTGCAACCATTCGTGAGGAGCGCAACCGCATTATCCACGAGGCAAAAGCGCAGGCTAAGGAGTTGGTAGCAGAGGCCAACCGCCAAATCGAAAATACTATTAAGGGTATCCGCGAGGCTCAGGCCGAGAAGGAGCAGACAAAGTTGCTCCGCCGCGAATTTGAGGAGTTCCGCGAAGAGATTGAGGCAGACAACTCCACCGACAACGAGCGCATAGAGCGCGAAATGGAACGACTCCGACGTCGTCAGCAACGACGCGAGGAGCGCAAAAATAATCCCGAGGTTAAATCGGAGAATAAGGATGCACAACCTATAAAAAAGGCTCTGCCACTCGAGGTGGGAGCCAAAGTGCGCCTTATGGGACAGAATGGCGTAGGTGAGGTAAAGGAGATTCGCGGAAAGAGGGCTCAAGTGGCCTTTGGAACTATCCTTACCACCGTCGAGGCGGCCCGTTTGGAGGTTATCTCCTCGGCAGAATTTAAGCGTGCAACACGTCCTGTAACACCTCGAACCGTAATTTCGGCCGATATCTCTCAACGCCGATTGAACTTCTCCTCATCGATAGATATTCGCGGAGAGAGGGTTGTCGAGGCGTTGGAGAGGGTGCAGACGCTGGTCGATGATGCCCTAATGGTGGGTGTTGGCAGTGTAACCATTCTGCACGGTAAGGGAACAGGAGCTTTAAAGGAGGAGGTCCGCAGATATCTCCGTTCACTGCCGCAGGTGGCAAGTGCAGTGGATGACCACCCCGACAGAGGAGGCTCGGGTATAACAGTTGTAACATTCAGAGAGTAAAAAATGAAATATCGCTTATCGGACATAGCAAAGATAGTTGGAGGAGATCTCGTGGGGTGCGATTTAGAGGTTATCTCGGTGGCAACCGATAGTCGCTCGTACGCCATAGCACACGACACTCTCTTTGTGGCAATGCAGGGTGTAAATCACGACGCTCACGACCATATCGCAGAGGTTGCAGAACGTGGCGTAAAGGCCTTTATGGTGGAGCACGAGATAGAGCTTACGGAGGGTTGCGGAGCCATAGTAGTAAAAAACTCGCTCGCAGCATTACAGCTTCTGGCAACACACCATCGTAACACATTTAGGGGCACGGTGGTTGGCATAACAGGCTCTAACGGCAAAACCACCGTCAAAGAGTGGATTGCACAGTGCGCTCCGCACGAGGCAAAGATTTTCCGTTCGCCACGTAGCTATAACTCGCAACTTGGAGTGGCCCTCTCGTTGCTTATGCTCGACAATTCGTACGATGTAGCAATTATCGAGGCCGGCATCTCGCAAAGAGGCGAGATGGAGCGACTCTACCAAATGATATCCCCGGATATTGTTATATTTACCTCTATTGGCGACGCTCACGAACAGGGTTTTAGGTCGTTAGAAGAGAAGATAGACGAAAAGACTCTCTTGGCACAGACAGCTGCCGACATCATATACCACTCGGCATACGCCCCATTGGCAGAGGTTATCGAGAAGCGGTTCGACAACCGCAACCTCGTTGATGCCGCAACAACCGTCAGGATTCCGAAGATGAGAGATGAGGCCTCGCAGCACAATGCCGAGCTTGTGGCTTCGTTTATGACGGTTATGGAATACGATATGCCCGACCTGACACAACTACAAGCGGTAGCTATGCGTCTGGAGGTGAAGCAGGGTGTCAAAAATTCGATTATTATTGACGACTCGTATAGCGTAGATTTGCACTCACTCTCCATTGCCCTCGACAATTTGCGTTCGGTGGCTGGAGGTCGCAGAAAGATGCTTATCCTGTCGGATATTCTACAGAGTTGCAACGGAGATATCTACAAGGAGGTTGCACGTATGGTAGGCGAGGCGGGCATCGAGACCTTTGTCGGCATTGGTGAGGGGCTGTGCCAAAATCGCATCGAGTTCGACCGTAACAGTATATTCTTCGCCACAGCAGAGGAGGCCTTGGCGGGTATTGGCAAGGTGGATATTGCCGATTATGCCATACTTATAAAGGGCAATCGTGCCAGCCGTCTGGAGCGAATTTCGCACCGTTTGGAACAACATAGCCACACCACTGTTTTGGAGGTGGACCTACAGGCCATGACACGCAATATCAACTACTTCCGATCGAAGATTGGCTCATCCACAAAATTGGTGGCGATGGTTAAGGCCTCGAGCTACGGTGCAGGCGAGACCGAGGTAGCACAGATGCTACAAAAGCAGGGTATCGCTTACCTTGCTGTTGCCTTTGCCGATGAGGGTGTTGCTCTGCGTGAGGGTGGTATCACGATGCCTATTGTGGTGCTGAATGCCGATGATGCAAGTTTCGACACGATGATTGCTCACTCACTCGAGCCCGAGATATATTCATTCCGTTCGCTCGCCTCATTCGTTCAGGCTGTTGAGCGCGCCGGAGAGATAAACTACCCTATTCACCTAAAGATTGATAGCGGAATGCACCGACTCGGCTTCTCGTACGATGATGTTGAAGAGCTGAACAGAGTCCTCGCCTTCGCGGCACAGAGCGTGCGTGTGGCATCGATTTTCACACACCTCTGCGTAGCAGATGATGCCTCTCAAGACGACTTCTCGTATCGACAGATTGCCGAATACGACCATATAAGCCGAGCTATTATGGCTTCGTTACCATATCGCCCACTCCGCCACGCAGCGGCTTCGGAGGCGATGTTGCGATTCGAGGATGCCCGTTTCGACATGTGCCGACTCGGCATCGGATTATATGGATTCTCTGCAACCGAGGTAGAGGCTTTAGAGCCGGTATCGGCCCTCCGCACACGTATAGTACAAATCCGCACCCTCCACGAGGGCGACACCGTAGGGTATGGTCGCAACGGAAAGATTACAAAGGAGAGCCGCATTGCCACAATACCCGTAGGCTATGCCGATGGATTGAATCGTCACCTCGGAAATGGTGCGTGGGAGATGATTGTCGCGGGAAAGCGGGCAAAGACCATTGGCAATATCTGTATGGATAGCTGCATGATTGACATCACCGATATCGAGGGCGTAGAGGAGGGCGACGAGGTTACAATCTTCTCGGCAGAGAGGGGTAACACCGCAGCCGATATGGCAGCTGTACTCGGCACAATCCCATACGAAGTGCTTACCTCGGTGGCAAAACGCGTAAAACGAATATACATCAATGAATAGAGGCGTTCTATACCTTATTCCTTGCCCCATTTCGGAGGATACTCTACCCTATGATGTCACCCCCGAGGGCAATCGCAATGTTATAACCTCGCTCGACTACTTTATAGTGGAGAATCTCCGTTCGGCACGTCGTTTCTTGTCCAAAGCCGGTTTGTCGGGCAAGATTGACGAGTTGGAGTTCGACGAGTTGAGCGAACACACCACCTCGCCACGCGACGTTGAGCGAATGGTAGCAAAGATTAAGGCAGGTCGCTCGGCAGGCGTAATCTCGGAGGCGGGAGTTCCCGCAGTGGCAGACCCTGGGCAGCTCGTTGTCGAGGCGTGCCACCGCGCAGGCATCCGCATAGTGCCGTTAGTTGGTCCATCGTCGATTATTATGGCGGTGATGGCTTCGGGGTTGAGTGGACAATCCTTCGCCTTCAATGGCTATCTTCCTGTCAAAGAGCCGGAGCGTTCTCGCGCAATAAAGCGATTGGAGAGCCGCGCATCGGGCGAGCACCAATCGCAACTCTTTATCGAAGCACCCTATCGCAACACCAAACTCGCAGAGCAGATTCTGGCCTCGTGTGGTGCGCAAACTCGTCTCTGCATAGCCTGTGATATAACCTCACAGAATGAGTACATCCGCACCGCAACCATTGCCGAGTGGCGCAAAATGGGCCTGCCCGACATAAACAAGCGACCTACGATTTTTATTATCGGGTAACTTGCAATAACCTAAAACTCAATACTTTTATGAAGAAATTTCTAACTTTTCTTATTCTAATTTCCGCTACAATTTCACTCTCTGCGGCATCGCGACAGCATCTGAATAGTGGCTGGGAGTTCAAAGGAGAGAGATACTTTAATTGGCACCCTGCGACAGTTCCGGGATGTGTACATACCGACCTTATGGCCATCGGACAGCTCGAAGATCCGTTTGTGATGATGAACGAGAAGGCTGCCCAGTGGGTGGATAAGGAGAATTGGCACTACCGCACACGCTTCGATGTGGATGGTGCGCTAATGGCGGAGAGTAATATTGAATTGCTATTTTACGGACTCGATACCTTCGCTACCGTAACGCTCAACGGCACACAGATACTCTCAACCGACAATATGTTCCGTCTGTGGTCTGCCGATGTGAAGAAGTTGCTCAAAGCAAAAGAAAATCTTCTCGAAATTTGTTTTCACTCGCCCATCGCTCGCGGTATAGAGTTGTGGGATAAGTCGATGGCGGCAACGGGTATTTACTACCGCTGCCAGAACGACCAATCCAAGACGGGAGGTATCGGAAATAAGCGTGTGAGTGTATTTGTTCGCAAGGCTGCTTACCACTTCGGATGGGATTGGGGCCCTCGTCTTGTAACTTCGGGTATCAATGGAGATGTGGTGCTTTCGGGATGGAGCAATGTGAAGATGGAGAACCCTCACTACCGCACCCTTGCCATCGAAAAGGGGCGTGCAAAGATGCGCTACGAGGCCGACATCACAGCCGAGCGCGATATAAACTGTCGCCTTGTAATTAAGGATGGGGAGAAGATACTCTCCTCGAAGGAGGTTGCATTGAAGCGTGGCGCAAACAGCGTTTCGACAGAGTGGATGTTGAAGAATCCAAAATTGTGGTGGTGCAATGGGGTAGGCGAGCCACACCTCTACAAGTGGCAGGCAGAGATTATCTGCGACAACCGCACACTTGCATCCGAGAGCTCTCTTGTCGGAGTACGCACCTTTGCCATAGAGGAGCAGCCCGATGAGCAGGGCGCATCATTCCGTTTTGTACTCAACGGCAAGCCTATCTTCTCGAAAGGTACAAACTATATTCCTCAGGACCTCTTTACTAATCGAGTTTCCGACGCACGATATGAAAAGTTGCTCACCGCAGCTGTCGAGGCAAATATGAACACCATCCGCGTATGGGGAGGAGGTATATATGAGCGTGAGTGTTTCTATGAGATATGCGACAAACTCGGTCTGCTTGTATGGCAGGACTTTATGTTCTCTTGTTCGCTATATCCTGCCGAGGGTGCGCTGTTGGAGAATATCAAGCACGAAGCCGAATACCAGGTACGCCGTCTGCGCCAGCACCCATCGGTGGTAATATGGTGCGGTAACAACGAGTGTGAGGATAACTACTACAATATGCGCAAGAATAAGAAGAAGTTGCATACCGCCGAGCAGATTGAGTATGCAGCCAAGCAATTCCGTGCGCAGTACAACACTATTGGCGAGGTGTGTGCCAAACTCTCGCCCGATCTTCCTTACCGTGTAAGTTCGCCATTCTCTGGCGAGTATTTCGTAAAGCCAAACGGCACAAAGGGCGATTTCCACTATTGGACTGTATGGGCAGGAAGAGTTGGACTCGACGGATTTATACGCAAGCGTGCCCGCTTTTTCAGCGAGTATGGTTATCAGAGTTATCCATTCTACGAGACCATCGCCAAGTTTATCCCTCGTGAGGAGGATCGTCATACAATGCACGATGCAATGCTCTGGCACCAGAAGGCGGCAAAGCCGTTGGTTGCCGATAGCCGACTCAAACGATATAACGCACAATATTACCCTGCGGCCAAGACGCTTAAAGATACGCTCTATGTATCGCGCATTTTGCAGAGTGATGCCTTCAAGATGGCTATCGAAGCACATCGTCGCGACAAGGGTTACTGCTGGGGTTCGCTGCTTTGGAAGTTGAACGACTGCTGGCCTGTAACCTCTTCAACTGCTATCGACTACTACGGAAATTGGAAGCCTATGCACTATGCGACACGCCGTGCTTTCGAGAATCTTATCATCTCGCCGTATGTGCTGGATGGCAAGGTTGGCGTATCGCTCGTTTCAGACGAAATGACGCGCTCGGACGGACGCGCCACAATCGAGGTTATAGACTTTGAGGGCAACCGTCTATATAGCAAGTCGTTCACTACATCCGCCAAGGCAAACGCTGCTACGCCTATCTTCGATGCATCGGTTACCGAACTGCTCCGTAACCCTGCCGATACGGTGCGTTGTTATCTGCACACACGCTTCGAGAACAAGAGCGGCAAGGTGTGCGAGAACAACACATTCTTCGCTTTTAACAAGCATCTGCAATTGCCACAAGCCAATATCCGCCACACGATCAAGGCGGTGGGCGAGAACAGATACGAGATAACCGTTTCGACCGACAAATTTGTCCGTGCTTTGGAGTTGCACGCCACCGACAATGGCGATTTGTTGCACTTCTCGGATAATTGGTTCGACTTGGCGGCCGGCGAGAGTCGCACGGTGAGTGTCGAAACAAAACTCTCACTCGAAGAGTTTAGCAAAGCGCTCAGCATCAGAGGTATGCACAATGTCGGTAAATAATTAATTGTGTAGATAGACCGATTTTATTACGGACATGCGATTTTTTATCTAATTTTTACTATATTTGCATTAAGAAAACAAACGGAGAATATGTTTAACCACTCGTCGAACTACTTTTTTTACTTTTACTTCTTTTCGAAAGAATAAGAGCGGTAGTCGATGTATATATATGAGACATATTTATTTAGACCGCTCCTTAAAAAAGAGTGGTCTTTTTTTGATAACTAAAAATTAACCTTTTTAAGAGTTTGCTATCTATATAGATAGCGGTCGAAACAATATGAAAAAAGTTGCTATACAGGGATATCGAGGCAGTTTCCACCACATTGTGGCGGAGGGCATCGAGGGCGGTGAGGTCGAGATTCTCGCCTGCGACACATTTCGCGAAGTGGCTTATGCCGTCGAACAACGCCGCGCAGACTACGGTATTATGGCCATTGAGAACTCTATTGCCGGGTCGATACTCCCCAACTACAATATTTTGCAGAGCTGCAATGTCCACATTACGGGCGAGGCCTATCTGCGTATTCGTCAGAATCTGATGGTCAATCGCGGGGTTGAGATAGATGACATACGCGAGGTGGAGTCGCATCAAATGGCTCTCTTGCAGTGCACCGACTACCTCGACAAACACCGCTGGCAACTTATCGAGAGTGCCGATACGGCATTAAGTGCGGCACAGCTCCAGGCGAGTGGCTCACGCTCCAAAGCGGTGATTGCGAGTTCGTTGGCAGCGCAACTCTTCAACCTCGACATTATTGCTCCCGACATCCACACCATCAGAGACAACTACACACGCTTTCTGCGCCTCGACTACTGCGACCGCAACAACTCCGAGCCTACACCTTGTGAAGGGGGAGGCAAAGCATCGCTCTACTTCAAAATCAGCAACACCTCGGGCTCACTATACGATACACTCGGCTGCTTCGAGGGGCTAAACCTCAATATGACAAAGTTGCAATCATACCCTATTCCTACCGAGCCGTGGCACTATATGTTCCATACCGATATGGAGTTCTCCTCGGGCAAAAACTTCTCGAAGGCTGTGGAGCGATTGCGCGAACGCGGTGTAGAGGTTCATATCTACGGTATCTATCAAAAAGGCAAGGATTTATGACAACGGCATACGACTTTGAACTCGCCACCCGATTAGGTTCGGTTTCCGAATACTACTTCTCGCGTAAGTTGAGCGAGATTGAGAAGATGCGCCGCGATGGGGCGGATATTATCTCCCTCGGTATCGGCTCTCCCGACTTGCCTCCGCACCCCTCGGTCGTGGAGCGACTCGCCTCGGAGTCGGCAAAGGCCTCAGCACACGGCTACCAATCATATCGAGGTGCCGCAGAGCTGCGTGGCGCACTCTCGGCATGGTATAGAGCTCGTTTTGAGGTGGAACTCGACCCTGAAAGCGAGATTCTGCCGCTGATTGGCTCAAAGGAGGGGGTGATGCATACCGTTATGACCTACATCTCGAAGGGAGATAAGGTGTTGGTTCCAAATCCCGGCTATCCAACCTACTCCTCGGCTGTAGTGCTTGCCGAGGGCGAAGTAGTGGCCTACCCACTTCGAGAGGAGAATAACTATATGCCCGACCTCGAGGCACTTCCGACCGAGGGGGTAAAGATGATGATAGTGAACTATCCGCATATGCCTACGGGTGCGGTGGCATCGAAAGAAGAGCTTCAAAGGATTGTCGATTGGTGTCGCAAACACCATATTCTGCTTGTAAACGACAACCCATATTGCCTCTTGCGTAACGACTCTCCACTATCACTGCTCGCCATTGAAGGAGCACGCGAAGTGGCTATTGAGTTAAATTCGCTGAGCAAGAGCCACAATATGGCGGGGTGGCGAATTGGTATGATTGGAGGTAAAAAGGAGCGAATTGATGAAATTTTACGTTTCAAAAGTAATATGGATTCAGGAATGTTCTTACCTTTGCAACTTGCAGCCGCAACGGCTCTCGGCTTGGGAGATGAGTGGTACATCGCGCAGAACAAGATTTACCGCCGCCGCGAGGCTCGAGCGTTGGAGATAATGGAGGCTCTCGGGGTGGAGTGTCGCCCAAATCAGGCAGGGTTGTTCCTGTGGGGAAGAGTTCCCGAGGGGGAAAACAGCTACGACTTCTGCGACAGGCTGCTCCACGAAAAGCATATATTCCTCACCCCGGGAGGTGTGTTCGGCAGCGAAGGAGAGAGGTATGTACGACTCAGCCTCTGTGCCTCGGAGGAGTTATTAGTGAGAGTTTTGGAGAGAATAAAGGGTTAAAAAGATGAATATCTGCATTATAGGTTTAGGTCTGATTGGCGGTTCGTTTGCTCTTGCGGTGCGCAAACATTCGCTTGCAGAGCGCATCTATGGCGTTGAGGCCTCGCCACGCAATGCCGCAAAGGCCTTGGAGTTGGGGTTGGTGGATGAAATTATCGACTTTGAAAGGGCTGCCGATAGTGCCGACATCATCGTACTCTCAACACCCGTTGATACCATTCTGCAGTTGGCAATAAAGCTCCTCAATCGTGTGAATGAGGGCCAGATAGTATTGGATATGGGCTCGACAAAGGAGGAACTTTGCGAGATTATCAGCCAACATCCGCAACGCAACCGCTTTGTAGCGACTCACCCGATGTGGGGCACCGAACATAGTGGTCCTGAGGCGGCCGTAGAGGGTGCTTTCGTGGGTTGTAATACGGTTTTGTGCGAGGTGGAGAGGTCTGATGCCGAGGCCGTTGCAACCGTAGAGGAGATGTTTACCACTATCGGTATGAAGATTATGCGGATGTCGCCAACACAGCACGACTTGCACGCCGCATACGTAAGTCACATATCGCACATAACATCCTTTATCCTCGCCACTACCGTACTCGAAAAGGAGCGCGAGAGTGAGACTATTCTCAATCTCGCAGGCGGAGGTTTCGAGAGCACTGTGCGTTTGGCAAAATCATCGCCCGATATGTGGATTCCGATTCTGACACAGAACAAATACAATGTTCTCGACGTGTTGCGCGAATATATCCATCAGCTCGAGATATTCCGCAAGGCCCTCGAGAGGGACAACCTCTCGGAGATTCGTCAAACTATCGAGCGAGCAAATACAATTAGAAAAATTTTAGACAAAAAATAGGCTATTATGGAGATGAAGAGACCTTTGATTATATCCGGCCCATGTAGTGCCGAGAGTGAAGAGCAGCTGATTACGACAGCTCAGGCCCTTGCAGCAACGGGTAAGGTTGATATCCTTCGTGCGGGAATATGGAAGCCTCGCACAAAACCCAACACATTCGAAGGCGTTGGCGTGGAGGCTCTGCCGTGGCTTGCCAAGGCCAAGAAGCTGACCGGACTCCCAACAACTACCGAGGTGGCAAATGCCAAACACGTGGAGAGTGCATTGGCCCACGATGTCGATGTGCTGTGGATTGGTGCTCGTACCGCTGCAAACCCATTCTCTATGCAGGAGGTGGCAGAGGCTCTGCGCGGCACCGACAAGATGGTTTTCGTAAAGAATCCGGTAAATATCGACATCGATTTGTGGTGTGGTGCTGTGGAGAGACTCTCCGTATGCGGCATCAGCAAGATTGGGCTTATCCACCGAGGTTTCTCGGGCTTTGGCTCGGGAGAGCTACGTAATGCCCCACTGTGGCACCTTGCCCTCGAGATGCGTCGTCGAATGCCGAATCTCCCAATACTCTGCGACCCCTCGCACATCTGCGGCAACCGCAAATTCATTGCCGACATAGCTCAACAGGCGGCCGATTTGGACTACGACGGCCTTATGATAGAGAGCCATATCGACCCCGACAACGCTTGGAGCGATGCAAAGCAACAGATTACACCCGAGACTCTCGCTTCGATTCTCGATGGTATAAAATGGCGTGCCGGAGAGTCCAACTCTGAAAAGTACCAAACGGCTCTTATGGGACTGCGCGAACAGATTGACAGCCTCGACCGCGAGATTCTGCAACTCCTCTCTGCGAGAATGAATGTTGCCGAGAAGATTGGCCGCATCAAGAGCGAGAATGATGTTCGTATTCTACAGGCGGTGCGATGGGAGGATATTGTAGATCGTGCAATAGCAAGTAGCCATACTCTCGGACTGAGTGAAAATTTCCTTCACACAATCCTCGATGCCATTCATATCGAGAGTATTGATCGCCAAAACAGGGTAATGAAAGAGTTGGAGGAGACCAAGTAGTAGAATAAACCTTCATACACACAAAGGGAGGGTGTCCAACTTTTCGGCTGGAGACCCTCCCTCTTCTTTTGCACCTATACCTATTTAGAAATAGTATTTCAGTCCTACCGACGGAGTGGTGCCGAGGCGGAAATTGATGCCATTTACATTTAATTTCAGGTTCAAATCTCTCTGGCGATATGTCATAAGCATATAGTCGAACGACAACAGATTCACCGAAAGGCCGAACTTCTCGGTTGGGCGGAACTCGAAGCTGCCAAGTGATAGACCCACACCAAATCCCGGCATCGAGATACCATCACTTACGCCACATACAAAACCGAGTTCTACGCCCGGTGTATAGTAGAATTTGTCGCAGATTCGCACATAGTAGGCGAGATTCGGCATTATCTGAAAGCTGTGTATTGCAGGGTTTCCCGACTCTACTCCATAGGAGATGCTGGCTCCGATTTTGAAGTTGTTGGTAACGAAATAACCATATTCGGGTGCAATCTCGAACGATAATGCTGTCGTACTCTCTCCTCCGCTAATTAGTGAGGTTGTGCCAAGGCCGAATGAGCCACCTGCATACATATCACCTTTGTTTTGCGCGGAGAGGGTTGTTACTGCAAGAATTGCCAATAGGGAAATAATAACTTTTTTCATAGCGGTTTGTTTTTAAGGGTTAATAAACTCATTAAATATTGCATCTTTTTTGTGCTGCGTACCGTAATTTTCTACACAAATATACAATTTATTCATTTTCTATCATAGCACAAATTCTCTCTCGACAGATTTTTTCAATTAAACCCTATTTTTTTACAACGAACCGCCTCTATCGAGAATTTGCACTCTTGGCATTTTAGATATCCCAAAAAAAGACTATCTTTGTGTTGCGAAACAATAAATTATCCCTACAATGAAAAGAATTTCAATTTTTTTGGCGATGGCAATGTCGGTGCTGGCAGTACAGGCACAAACACTCGAGCGTATGCAGTGGTTTAATGAGCCGGAGTCGTGGAGCATCAAAAACAACAAACTCACGATGCAGGTAACCCCTCAAAGTGACTATTGGCGTATCTCTCACTACGGTTTTACCGTCGATGATGCACCATTCCTCTACACCACACGCGGTGGCGAGTTCGAGGTTAAGGTTAAGATTTCGGGCGACTATAAGGTGCGCTTTGACCAGGCAGGCTTGATGTTGCGTGCCGACAAGGAGAACTATATCAAGGCGGGCATAGAGTTTGTGGATGGCAAGTATAATATTTCGTGCGTGGTGACTCACCACACAAGCGATTGGTCGGTAATCACACTCGATAAGAGCATCGATTTTATATGGATTAAGGCCGTACGCCGACTCGATGCAGTGGAGATCTTCTACTCGTTCGACGACAAAAACTATACGATGATGCGCAACTGCCACCTTGCGGATAATACGCCGGTAATGGTCGGATTGATGGCCGCTTGTCCCGACGGCAAGGGCTTTGAGGCGCGTTTCGAGAGCTTCAAGATTACCCATTTGCCAGACCTTCGCCGCCTGGAGTGGTTAAAAAACAATAAGGAATAGGGGCGTTTTGGCTGCAAAAAAGGAAATAATTTGCAGAAAGTGAGCCGAAATTTTGCAGATTAGATAAAAGTTCGTATATTTGCAGACCGAAATACGGAAATGGTCTGATGGCCGAGTGGCTAGGCAGAGGTCTGCAAAACCTCGTACAGCGGTTCGAATCCGCTTCAGACCTCAGTAAAATTGCAGAGCAGACGACTTCTTCAAGTCGTCTGTCTTGTTTTGTGAATTGTCCGTGAGCAAGCTCCTATACAATTCACAAAAACAATACAAGCCCTGCGGCTTTTGCTCTGCAAGGCAGAGCCGCATTACTCACCTTAAGAGGGCGGTTGCGGGGATATTTGAGTTTATTGCTCGCGGCTTGCGCTACGCTTTTCGGTATCCCCGCGAGCGCGGGCAATGCCCTTGCTTCGAATCCGCTTCAGACCTCAGTATAATTGCAGAGCAGACGACTTCTTCAAGTCGTCTGTTTTGTTTTGTGAATTGTCCGTGAGCAAGCTCCTGCACAATTCACAAAAACAATACAAGCCCTTCGGGAGAGCAAGCACCCTCCCCCCCAAAAAAACAATAATAAAAACCTCTTTTACAGTAGGTCCAAAAAGAGCCAGGTGGATTAGTTTTTAAGTGCTACCTTTGTGAGTTGAGAGATAATTTATACCTTTGTATAGATGATATTATCTTGGAGATTTTACAGTAGAAATTATTTTTTATTAACATCTAAAATTTATACAAATGAAAAAACTTTTATTAACACTTTTGGCAGTGGCGTTGTGTGTTGGAGTATCGGTTGCACAACGTAGAACTGCGACTGAGAGCAAAATAATTGGTACAACTGATGGTACCATGACATATAGCTACATCCTCAGGGATGGAGAGCGCATTTACGATGGACCATTAACAGTCAAAGCCACACAAGATGATAGTAAAAAAATCTGGCTGTATGACAGATATCACTGGATGTATACCGAGCGAAATTACTCTCTCAGCGCCAACTATAGTAATGATTTTTTGAATGGTCCCATTAAAATGAATGATGAGATTTCGATTCGATGGTCTGGTGAGTCTCCAAAAATCGAAAAGACATCATTTACTGGCAGCTTTGTAAGAGGTATTCCTAACGGCCGATTCTTGTTAGATAAAAAAGTCACAGAGAAAGATGGCAATAAGTATTCTTCGGTCTATGTAAATGTAACCTATAAAATGGGTGTGTTTACCGGAGCATTCTCATTCAAGGATTTTTATTACGATGAAGAGACCTACCGCAATAGCCCACGTTGCAAAATTACCGGTTCATTTACCAATAGTGGAAAAATGAATGGCAAGTGGTATATTTATTCGTCAAACAATGGATATTCATACGTGAACAGATATCAGTTTGTAAATGGAGTGTTAGTCAGCGATGATTCAAGTTCGCTAAGCGCAAAGGAAACTGCGCTTGCTACCAAGTACGCAAATGGTCAAATAACACAAAAAGAGCTTAATGACAATGGCCTATTAGCCATAAAGGTGAGATTTGACGCATACAACTACAAAAATAGAGATAAAGCAAACCTTTATGATGATGTAAGCAATTGTATTTCAACATCTATTTTTTACAGTTTACCTAAAGCGGATAATGTTTTAAACTCTTACGAGAAAGTTTGCCATATACCATATTTCACAGATGATAGTTTCAAAACTGTTTTCGAAAAGATTCAACAAGATTTGCAAACAAAGCAAAATTACCAAGACATTGACTCTCTTTTGAAGAAGTATAGTGATTCCGATTTGTATTGTATGGAGTTTTGCTATTGGAGTAGGCCTTATTCTTGTACCGTTAAAGAAGGATGGATGTATAAAGAGGCTGGAGACTACGATAAATATTGGAGATACTTCTTATCTGATTCCCAATTAAAGCGTGTTAAGGATTTGGTTGAGAGCCACAACCTGGCCATTGACAAGCAGAAGATGGCAATTTACCAACCTCGAATCGACAGCAACTATATTAACCATGAGGGAGCTGAGATTACCATCGAGAGGGTAGGCCACGATGTTGTTGCAGTAAGATTGGTAAAGCTCGACCGAAATAGTGGAAATATGAAGGTTGAAATCGACACACGCGAGTACAAGCAGCAGGCGGACGACAACTACATTCTCTACTCATACGAGGCTGACTACGATGGCAATACATTGAGCAACCTCACCCCTATCCGCAATAAGTATAGCGATATTGTGGATGCTAAGAAGGTAGCCGAGAAGGAGGCAGGGCCTACATTTACCAAGATTAACGCGTTGATAAACGACTTCTCAATTCTCAAGGGAAATCTCTTGGAGAAGCAGGTTACAGCCTTTGTTACCCATTACAGCAACAAGGTACACAATGTCAAGATTAACCACGACAATCTGGATGAGACCCTCACAAGCCTCAAGAGTCAGATTCCTGTAATCCAGAACTTTAACACTTTGTTGCCTAAATATGTCGAGGCGAGCAAACTCAACTCACAGATTGTGAAACAACAGATTGCCAAGTACACCACCACATCTATGCCTCAGCTCACAACCTGGAATACCGAGGCCAAGAGCGAGGAGGTTGACAAGGTTATCGAGGAGCAGAAACAGGTGCTCAAGTTGTGGGAGACACTCGCGCCACTGATGGAGAAGGTTGAGAAGGCTCATAGCGCTTTGGCCGCATCGAACGATCCAATCCTCTCCGGCTACATGGGTTTGTACACAACAGCATTGAAGAAGACAACCTTGGAGGAGGCTATCACCGCCTACACAAACTTCATCCCTGCACAGGAGAAGGCTCTTGCACAATGGAACGAGTATAGCGCACTGAAAGATAAGGGAGACAAGGGCCACCGCACATTGGCAGCGGCAAACGACCCCATCTTGGCGGACTACTACAAGACCTACAACACCGTAGCCAACACCAAGGAGTCGTTTGAGGCAGGTATCGCTGCTTACAACAATCTCATTCCTAAAATGGAGAATACCCTCAAGTTGTGGGAGAAGTTCAGCACATTGCGTAAGCAGGCAACTCGTACTCACAATGCTATACGTGCAGCAAATCTCCCTGTGATGGGCGAGTACACCGCATTGTACGACACTACCGTCAAGGGCATAACCTCGTTGGATAATGGCATCGCAGCCTACAACAAGATTATTGCTACACAGCAGAATGCCACCAAGTACATCGGCATCTACAACGAGGTAGTTGCCAACCACACTACCCTACCATCAACCATCAAGCCTGCAAAGTGCGCTTCGAAGGCCTACAAGGTGTACTACGAGGGGCTCAATCTCAACTGGAAGGCTGAGGGTGCAGTGGAGAAGATTACCAAGATTTGGACTATCCAGCAGTCGTTGGCCAAGGTTGCAACTCGTTCGACTTTGAAGGAGGACGAGAAGCGAGTGAAGAAGGCGAAGCTCACCGATATCGAGGAGATTATCAAGAGCTACTTCAACGGCGAGAACGTAAACGTTGGCGAGCCAAAGGCCGAGTTTATAATCAAGGATATTGTCGAGCCAAAGGCGGAGACTAAGACCGAGAAGAGTGAAAAGAAGGTTGATAGTGTGCCGAGTGTAAAGGCGGAGACTAAGACCGAAAATAAAAACGCGAAGACCGCAACAAAGGTTGAAGCTACCCCGAGGGTAAAGACAGAAAATAAATCTCATAACCAAGCCCTTGCGGCTATTAAGCCGGGTTTTGGTCAGTATGTGGAGATTTCGCCTATGTTCAATTCGATTAGTTCGTGTAATGATAGTTTCTCTACTCATATCAACTATATCGCCGGATATCGATTCAACAAGAACTTATTCCTCGGTGTAGGAACCGGTGTGAATCTCAATTTTGGACACAACACGTTCTTCTACGTCCGAGGTGGCGGAAGCTGGAATTATTACGATGTCCATGATGCCAGCCTTGCGATGTTTTCAATACCCGTATATCTCCATTTCAGGGTTGATTTTGGCAAGCGCGCAAAGTTGTGGAATCCATACGCAAGTATCTCGGCGGGAGCGCAATTTGGAATTTTAGAGCCATACCAGCACATGGCAGACCGATTTTATAATGGCAGTCTCCCCGGTTCCCCCGTCTTTCACCCACTTCACATGATAGACAACGAATTGAGTAATCACACAAAGAGGAATAAGGAGGGTTTTGTAAGTTTGGATTTTGGTGCCAATCGTCGCTTAACAGATAAACTTTCAATCTATTTCGGTGTTGGGTATAAGGTGGGATTGAGAAATGACATTCGTGCGATGGTTGGAGACTCGAGTTCATCCATATATACAGATACAGCTCTTTCACACAGCATTAAGTTGAATATCGGTCTATCGTTCTAATAGTACCGAAAATAAGTAAGGAAAGGTTGCCATATCGTGTAGGACCTGATAAATTTTGTTGAATTTTGGTAGCTCTTCTGAGCCCTTTTATTGCATATGTAGAGACTTTTTGTTATATTTGCGGTAGGTGAGTTGAATATAAAAACCAAAAACAACATATTATTAACATACTAAAGGCAATTCGATTGAGAGATTGAGTTGTCGGGAAGTACTTAAAACACAAAGTATTATGGCATTTATTGATTTAGTTAGATGGGTACCTGATGCGGATGAGAACATCTTTGCGTGGCGATTCCCTCACACCAACCTCAGCACCATGACTCAGCTTATTGTTCAGGAGTCGCAGGAGGCAATTTTCTTTTCAAAAGGTCAGATAGTAGGAAAATTCGGCCCGGGTAAGCACACCCTGACAACCGAGAATATGCCTCTTCTGAGGAGCCTCTACGGTATTCCTTTCGGCGGAAAGAATCCTTTTACTGCCGAGGTATGGTTTGTAAACAAGATTCAGGTCTATAACTTGCAGTGGAAAACCGACACTATGTCGGTGCACGATGCTGACTACAATACTCATATTCCATTGCGTGCTAGCGGTCAGTATGGTTTGAAGGTCGTGGATGCCGAGAAGTTCCTAATCAAGGCTGTAGGTACCAAGGCCGAGTTCTCGGAGGATGACCTCACAGGACAGTTTGTTGGCGAGTTCACCACAAAGGCCAAGTCGATTATCATGCAACATATGTTGGAAAATCGCATCGGCTTCAAGCAGATTTCGGCTCACCTGAATGCTATGTCGGAGTTGCTTCGAGCTGATATGGCTGCATTCTGGTCGGAGTTGGGAATTGAACTCACGAAGTTCTATGTCAGCACCATCGATATCGACGGCTCCACTATGGAGGGTCGCCGCGTTAAGGAGGCTATTGCTAAGCAGAGCGAGATGTCTATCACGGGACGCACTTGGCAGCAGGAGCAGATGTTCGAGACCACAAACAATGCCATCGAGGGTATGACATCGGGTATGAGCAACATGGGAGGTGGAGGCCTTCTTGGCGGCCTGATGGCTATCAACATGATGAATGGAATGACCAACAATATGGGTGCAAGTGGTGCTATGCAGGGAATGATGCAGCCACAGTACAACCAGCCTTCTTTTGGCGGTAATCAGCAGATGGGCGGCCAACAGATGGGTGGCCAGCAGGGACAGCAGTCGGTGAGAATGGTTCATTGCTCGAATTGCGCGACACGCTTCCCAAGCACTTCGCGTTTCTGCCCTAAATGTGGCGATCCGTACAATCCGTGTCCAAAGTGTGGAACCGATAACGACCTCAATGCTCGTCGTTGCATCAGCTGCGGAACACCGCTTATTAGTGGTGGCGGTGCAGCGAACAACTGCCCACAGTGCAACGCACCCGTAGCTCCGGGAGCTGCATTCTGCGGAAGTTGCGGAGCTCGCTTGGTGTCGTCGAATGTTTGTGGTCGTTGCGGAACAACAATGGCCCCTGGAACAAAGTTCTGTCCGGCTTGCGGATTCAAGAACGCATAAATAAATTGAGATAAAAACACCGTAATTAAATATGAATATGAGTAAGATATTATCTTGGGCATCATTCGCTCTTGGATTCGCACTAATTATCTGCGGTTGGCTTTTGTGGGGCAATCGCGAGCAGACAGATGTGTTGGTACTCAATATTGTTGTATCGCTTGTGATGTATTGCCTCCTATTCTCCGATATGCTTATCTCGTGGTTTGTTCCGGGAGATAAGTCGCAACGTCGTATCGGAAATTTGGGCTTGAAATGGGGTGTTATATGGTTCTATATCATCATTTCAATCTTGATTATTTGGATTTCGGCTGCAAATGGTTGGCCATTCCTTGTGCAACTTCTTCTGCACGGTGTAGCTTTGGCGATTCTCCTTGCCGGCTTTGCCTTTGTGTCGATGAGTTCAAAAAATATTGGAGCTGTTCAGCAACAGCAAGATGCCGTTCGCTCGGGCGTAGAGAGTATGCGTCGCGAGGCACGAGCTCTCTACAACGATGCTATGGACAAGGGAACCATCTCGGCAGAATTAACAAAACGTATGTCGGCACTTGTAGATGATATGCGCTTTATCTCGCCTGCGAACAGCGAGGAGGCTTACGACCTCGAAAAGCGTTTTGTTGAAAATGTATCACGTGCCCGCCTGCTCATATCCTCATTCACGATGAACGAGGAGGAGTTGGCTATGGAGCTCTCCAAGTTGGAGCGCATACTGCGCGAGCGTAAGGCGGTATATTCAAACTAACTCAAAACTAATTTACACAAAACTAACAACTTAAACTTTACATATTATGAAGGGAAAAATCTTTTCTTCGTCTGATAACCTGTATCAGGACCAGGCTAAAATTCTATTCGACTATTATCGCAAGGCAGCAGAAAAAATTGTTCGTGAGGAGGAGCGTATTGAGAAGGAGATCGCTTCGCTGAAGGAGCAGAGAGCCGCTTTGGAGGAGAGTCTGTCTAAATGTTGGTGGTGGTTCTTTACTATTATTCTATTCTTCATCTATTTTATCAAGAAGAATGAATATACAGCCAAAATTGCAGAGGTAGATGCTCGCATAGCTGAGTTTGAGAAGTTGCATAAGGAGATTTTCCGCGACTATAAGGTTACAAAGTTGGGTGTTGCCTATGTACCTGTAGCAGACCAGGTTAAGTATAACGACAAGAGCTTTATCGTGGATTACACCGACACCGTACCAAACTCGGAGGTTACATTGCAGGTGTCGCGTCAGAACGATTTGCTCATTGATGCAATCAGCAAATTGGAGGCGCAGGCTACCCAGGCTCCGATTGTGGAGACCTCGAATGACCCTGAGCCAATCGCTACCGACGACTATTCAACTTCTATTCAGGAGATTCAGCAGCACGACTACCTCGGCAGTATGGAGCGTTCGATGCGTACAATCTCCTATTGTATGAAGGATTTGGATATTACTTCGGTAATGCTTCCATTGGTTGCCAACCAGAGCTCGCAGCACGACTACCTGAACGAGTACGCTACAAAGGAGGTATCGGAGGATGCAACAGTTATCAATGTATTTGACAAGGAGCGTTACAGCGACAGTATCGAGAAGTTCCAGGAGTTGAACAAGTTGAAGGATTCGCTGTCGAACAAAACTCAGCAGTTCGAGGATGTTTTGAAGGGTTTGATGACCACAATGGCGCAGTCGGTACAGTCGATTTCGCAGCTTAAGTTGGCATCGGTGGATAAGGTTGTATTCGAGTCTAACCGTATCTTGCTCAACATCTTGAAAGCTCCGTACAACCACTACTCGCCAATGCTCGAGTACGAGGAGATTGAGCGTATAAAGAATGAGAAGTTCGACTACTCGGAGGATGTGCAGAACTACGAGCCGTTCCGTCTCAAGCAGAGTTCGCGCGTACGTTACAATATCTTGACCGGAATGTGGACTTCGGAGGATGGAAATGTTACAAATATGCCGTTCGGTGTGCACCAGATTCACGAGGAGATTATCGCTCCTGTAGTTCAGAACCTGATGAACGAGACACGTATCGAGCGTCTCAAGATTTACAACCACATCAAGGATCAAAAGCTCTCTTACTTGAACAAGTGGCACCAGGATACCGAGGCCTTCTACCGTGCAAACCGTGCCGAGAGTGCCGACGTTATCAACATTATGCAGGAGAGCCTTCGCGAGTATGTAGCAGCATACAACACTCTCGTTTCGCTCAAGAAGACCGAGGAGAGTATGAACAGCGGAGGTGTTAATCTCGATAAGACCATTGTCGATACAGAATCCAATACCGACGAGACATTGCTCGCATTCGAGCTTCAGTCGCAAGAGTTCCAGAAGATTCAGACCGATTTCGAGGAGTATATGGAGCGACTCAAGGAGGATATCGACCTGAAGGCAGAGCGTTTCGGCCACGTAGAGTACTACGATGCAAAGTTGCGTGATGGCTATTCTAACGAGATGGCTGTTGCAGCAAGCGAGATTAACGAGCTTGACAACCGTCGTCGTTCGTTGGCTACTGTCAATCCACTCCTTGCCAAGACATCGACACTGCTTCCGGAGCCACAAGTTGAGGATATCACATTTGAGCACATCTCAATCAACCTTCCGGCTATCGCAAAGCAGACCTTGTCGGATCTCGATGCACAGTCGATTGTTGCGGCTGAGGCCCTTCAAAACAGTGAATCTGAGGCAGAGAGTGAGGAAGAGGCTGTAACCTCGGGCGTTGCAGCAGAGGAGTCTGAGGATACTCCTGTAGGTGCTGACGTACTCTCCGAGGACGAGGAGTTGCTCGAGGACGAGGAGCTCGAAGAGGATGAGGAACTCGACGAGGACGACGATGAGGAACTCGACGAGGACGAAGACGAGGAGCTCGATGAGGACGAAGACGAGGAGCTCGAGGAAGACGAAGATGAAGACTTCGACGAAGAAGACGAAGATGAAGACTTCGACGATGATGACGACGATGATGACGACGAGGACGACGACTTCGACGAGGACGAGGACGACGACGAGGATGACGACGATGATGATGAGGATGAGGATGACGATAAAAAAGAAATCCGCAAATAAAATTTTGATATATGGCTCATTTTGATTGTTTAGTGGACACCAAGCCGATGGCTCGTGAACTCGAGTCAGTGTCCCGAAAAGTAAATGGTACGACTGCAGCGGTTGTAGCTATGCGTGCTGCGGTTGTGAAGGCTGAAGCTGATGCGGCAGAGCACGTATGTCAGAATGTAAATCGTGGTTTCTACGCACTCATTCACTCTCAGATATCACAGAAGATTGCACGCCTGCAGAGTGATGTCGATTCTCACCTTATGAAGTTGAATCAGCATCGCAAACAGCTGATAGGCATAAAGAACCGTATGGAGCGCGATTATGGTATGCTCAAGGCTCGCTATGCAAAGTTGTTCGGTGGTATTAACAAGAATTTGCAGATACGCGTATTTGAACTCGACAAACCCACTATCAGCCTTGCTGTAAGGGATTCGAGTGCTATGTCGAACAGAACAAAGCAACTCACTGCAACCGTTCCGGTGGCGCAGTTGGAGATGCTTTCGCTCAGTCAGCGTATTCTTGCCTCTAATATGAAGCATCGCTGCACGCAGGTTGTCGATTCGATAAACAGCTTCTTGTCTCAGATGCAAGAGCAGGATCAGCTCTCGGAGCGCATCCTCCTTGCCGAGACGGTAAATGGCGATGTAACCCCTATTATGGTGCCGATTGTTATCAGCGAGTACAACTATGATGCATACAACCACTTCAGCAAGAATGTGGAGTTGAACGATAGCTCTTTTACACCTCGTAGCCGTGAATCCATCCGAAAGAGTGCTTACGAAGCAGAGGTAGAGTGGGTTGATAACGAGAGTATCAGCGACGAATTGAAGAGCGAATTTCACCGTTGTATGACTAAGTCGTCCGCTTCGGACAGAGTAAAGGCTATGGCTCAGAAGTTGTTCTTGGCCAACAATTTCCAGACCCTTAAAGAGTAGGTATTATGAGTTATAGTAGAAGGTTTCATAAAAGGATTGCCGTCAGCTATTCGGGTTCGGTATCGTATCCTGCATCGGAAAGCGGGGGTACAAAATATTATTCGGGCACGACATACGAGGACGTAACAATCGACATCGAGGTCGATACCGATGATTTCGACCACGAGGTTCGCGAGTGCAACCAATCGGTTGGCGCATTGACAGGCTCAATCGTTGCCACCGAGAGTGCGCAGATAGTATCTATTCACAAAAATGCTCAGAAGGTAGGAAGCACAATAGTCAAGGGCTTCTTCGATACGGTTCGTTCGGAGGTTAGCCAGCAGATTATGGAGCTGCAAACTAAGGTCGATGCCACACTTTTGCACCTCCGCCAGTTGGCTGAGCGTTGCAAGGAGAAGCAACTACAGATGCAGACAGACTATGGTCGCCTCACCTCGCGCTATTTGAAGGTGTTCGACGACCTGAATAACGAGCTCGAAAATCGTATCTTCGAGTTGTGTCGTCCTGCATTTCTCTTCAAGCGACAGACCGATGAGAGCGTTTTGAAGGCTGTATGCAGCGATAAATCTACTACCGCGACTATTGCGGGTGCGGAGCAGAGTGTTTTGGAGGCTCGTATTGCATCCTCGCTCACAAAGCGTCGTGCCGTAGATACCATTATGCAGGCAAACGATTTCCTTACAAAGCAGAAGCGTACGGAGTATGTCCTTAATCACAGCACTATCAACGAGGCTGAGGAGGCGTGCATCTACCTACCTGTTTGTTACGTTGAGACCAAGGATAATGGTGTAACAAATCGCAAGGCCTACAAGCCGGATATGCTCGACCATGTGAGCCAACAGCAACTTGTTGAGTCAATTAGCCAGAGCGAGATTCGTAACGAGTTGGCGGAGGATTCCAAGATGTTGGAGGAGAGCTTTAATCGAGAGGTTAGCTCGGCTTTCAAGTCGCACAACAAACACGACGATCGTGTGATGGAGTATATTACCAAACTTTTTTACAGTAATATTTAATAATTAGAATAAGATATGAAAGAGCTTAAAGAGATACGTATTAACGAGACAGATGTACTTTTGCAGGACAATCTTGTAAGAGGATCTATTCTCCCCGAGAAGGTGGCTGAACTCAATCGCAACATCATCTTCAAGGGCAACAATGTAGTTGAGGGACCAATCTTCGGCCACCGCATCGAAATACAGCAGGGCGGCCTCGAGGTGCAGGGTGCAGCATTTGCACAGCACGAACTCTATGTCAATTCGGAGGTTGAGGGTAAGGTAGTATTCAAGAAGAGCGTGGGCTCTACCAATTCGGTCGTTTCGCGCGCAGCAAAGTGTGATATCACATTCTGCGCAGATATCAATGCCAAGTCGGTGGCGCTTCACAACGCTTTTGTTGCAGGTAGCATCTATGCCGACGAGGTAACCCTCGAAAACTGTGTGGTTATCGGTGGAGTCTTTGCTACACAGCAGGCCGAGATTACCAACTCTATCGTGGGAACATTCAACACACCGTCGATCCGTATTGCAGGTATAGTTCAGTTGTTGTTGCCAAGTGCCTTCTCAATCGAGAAGATGATTTGCACTCCCGGAACATGTCTCTACAACCTTAGCCTTGCAGACCTCGGCTCGTTGTATAAGGGCCTTCCGCAGTCGGCAAATTCGGGCCGTATTGCCATGAATGTCGAGGCTGACGAGTTGAAGAGCCACCTTGCAGACGAGAATACTCAGTGCACACTGCGTAGCTATACCGTTGTGGGAAAGGTGCTTGCGGCAGATTTGTTGGACACCGACAAGTTCCAAAACCACTTCCTTCTCACAGCAGCAAGTCTCGGCTCGCAGCTTCTCAAGACCTACGATTTAGGACTTGATAAGGATGGTAAGAATGCCGTTCTTTCGATTGACAACATCCGCGAATTCTTCTTCGGCATTATGTCGGGACGCATCGATGTCCAGCCTATCGACGGCACATTCAATATCAACGATATTGCTCAGGCATAAAACACCTGAATTACCACACAACAAGGGGCGGCCATCATTAGTCGCCCCTCTTCTTATTGTTAGTGAAGTAGCCCAAAAGATATTTGCCCAAACTTTCTGGGTCAAGTATTGTTTTCGATACCTAAGATTATTTGTGAGAGTTTTTGTCCCTCCTTTTATTATTGGGTATCGTTTTCGATACCCAGGGTTATTTGTGGGAGTTTTATCCCTCCCCTTATTGCAGGGTATTGTTATCGATACCCAGGTGTGCGAGAAAGCCGTCTTATTGCTTGTTGGGTATCG
>JAZQIS010000087.1:0-4327 GCA_045541235.1 Alistipes sp. | reverse complement strand
CAAGAGAATTGATAGATTCAAGTCCTTGGCACAGAGAACGACATGGCTACGATCCGACTTGCCCTTACAGGCCTCTACTGGCCCTTAAAAGCAAAATACTTGTAGAACAGAGGTATGGTTTGCAGACCTTTGTCGAACTGCGCCAATCCGTAACTCTCGTTCGGAGAGTGGATTGCATCCTCCGAAAGACCAAAACCAATAAGTATCGACTTGGTGCCGAGGATGCGCTCGAAACCACTCACGATAGGAATCGAGCCACCCGAGTAGAATGGCAGCGGCTTACGGCCAAAGGCCTCCTCTACGGCCTTTTCGGCAGCCTTGTAGGCATCCATATCGGTAGGCGAGACGTATGGCGCACCACCGTGAAGGAACTTTACATTGACCTTCACACTCTTTGGCGCGATATTGCGGAAATGCTCCTCGAAGAGGCGACCTATCTCCTCGAAATCCTGGTCGGGAACCAGGCGCATCGAGATTTTGGCGTAGGCACGCGAAGGGATTACGGTCTTTGTTCCCTCCTCGGTGTAGCCACCCCAAATGCCGTTCACGTCGAGCGATGGGCGGATACCCGTGCGCTCGATTGTGGTGTAGCCCTCCTCGCCCTCAACATCGTCTATATCAAGGGCTTGCTTGTAGCCCTCGAGTGAGAATGGAGTCTCGTTGAAGGCCTTACGCTCCGCCTCGGTAAGCTCGCGTACCTTGTCGTAGAAGTGGGGTATGGTGATGTGCCCCTTCTCATCGACAAGCGATGCCACAAGGCGTGTCAGCACATTGGCAGGGTTTGCCACAGCACCCCCAAAGAGTCCCGAATGGAGGTCCTTGTTTGGTCCTACGACCTCCACCTCCATATAGGTCAGACCGCGCAATCCGCAGGTTATCGAAGGGGTGTCGAGCGATATCATCGAGGTATCCGACACAAGGATAATATCGGCCTTGAGTCGCTCCTTGTACTCCTCGCAGAAGCCGTAGAGCGAAGGCGAACCAATCTCCTCCTCGCCCTCGAGCATAAATTTGACATTGCAGGGGAGTGAGTCGGTGGCACACATAGCCTCGAAGGCCTTGATGTGCATAAACGACTGTCCCTTATCGTCATCGGCTCCGCGACCATAGATGCGGTTGTTGATGATGGTAGGCTCGAAAGGGTCGGTATTCCACTCCTCGCGAGGATCTACGGGCATCACGTCGTAGTGGCCATATACGAGTACGGTTTTCGCCTCGGGCGAGACAATCTTCTCGGCATAGACCACAGGGTTGCCCTCGGTAGGGATAACCTCGGCGGTGTCGGCTCCCGCCTTTGCGAGAGCTATGGCAAGATGCTCGGCGCACCTCACCATATCCTCCTTGTGCGACGACTGCGCACTAATGGATGGTATTCGCAACACCTCGAAAAGCTCCTCGAGGAATCGCTCTCTGTTCTTTGAAATATAGTCTTGAACTCGTTGCATAGTGTTGTTATTTGGCTATTAGCTTTTTTTGTTTTCCGAACTCCGACCCTTGTCAAGGCGCAAGCGATTTATGGGGTTTACGGGGTATTACTGGGGTTTACTGGGGATTACTGGGGATTACTGGGGATTACTGGGGAATTTCTCAGTTTTCCCCTAATAACCCCTAATAACCCTTAATAGCCCTTACTCGCCCTTACTTGCCCTTAAAAGTTTTCCGTTTTCCGTTTTAATCCTGCTTGCGCAGGCTTTTCCTCCTTCTTGCAAGGCATAGTCTGCAAGCAGCCTCTGCTCTTGCTTCGTGCGTCGGTTCCGTTTTCCGTTTTAGAGGTTGCAAATCTCCTTAATCTCGGCAATAAACTGCTGTGCCACCTCGTCGGCAAAGGCCTGCGACTTGGCCTCAACATAGATGCGGATGATAGGCTCGGTGTTCGATTTGCGGAGGTGTACCCAATGCTCTGCAAAGTCAATCTTCACACCATCAATATCATTTACGCGCTCGTGTGCGTAACGCTCCTTAACGGTGCGGAGTACCTTGTCCACATCGATTGCAGGGGTAAGCTCAATCTTGTTCTTTGAAGCGAAATATGCAGGGTAACGCTTGCGCAACTCCGTCATAGGGATATTGAGCTCTGCCAAATAGGTCAGGAAGAGTGCTACACCAACCAACGCATCGCGACCATAGTGCAACTCGGGGTAGATGACTCCACCGTTGCCCTCGCCACCGATTACGGCACCTGTCTCCTTCATCTTGGTTACGACATTAACCTCACCAACGGCCGAAGCTGCATAGCTGCCTCCGTGTGTTACGGTAATATCGCTCAAAGCACGCGACGAGGAGAGATTCGAGCAGGTATTACCCTTCACCTGCGAGAGAATGTAGTCGGCCACAGCAACCAAGGTGTACTCCTCTCCAAACATCGTTCCATCCTCATTTACGAGTGCCAAACGGTCCACGTCAGGATCAACCACAACACCCAAATCGGCCTTCTCGCGAACGATAACCTCCGATATCTCGGTGAGGTTTTGAGGGAGTGGCTCAGGGTTGTGTGCAAAGTGTCCGTCAGGGGTGCAGTTGAGCTCTACAACCTCGCAGCCGAGACGGCGCAAAAGTGCGGGAATTACAACACCGCCAATAGAATTTACGGCATCTACAACTACCTTGAAGTGACGTGCCTTAACCTTTTCTACATCAACAAGTTTAAGTGCCAACACCTGGTCGATGTGCGTAGGGTTGAAATCTTCGCGCAATATCACCTTTCCGATATTATCGACATTAGGGAAGAGGAAGTCCTCCTGCTCGGCCAAAGCCAGCACCTGCTTGCCCTCTTTGTCGTTGAGGAACTCGCCCTTCTCGTTGAGCAACTTGAGGGCGTTCCACTGCTTAGGGTTGTGCGATGCAGTGATGATGATACCGCCATCGGCCTTGTGGGTGATAACAGCCATCTCGGTACCAGGGGTGGTGCAGAGTCCCACGTTGATAACATCTGCTCCGCAGCCGAGGAGAGTACCCTCGATAATGTCGTTTACCATCTCTCCCGAGATGCGGGCATCGCGTCCGACAACAATGCGCAGACGCTTGGCCTCATTCTTGCTTGCGATAAAACGAGTGTAGGCAATCGTGAACTTCACAATGTCGATTGGGGTGAGATTCTCGCCCACTTCTCCGCCGATAGTACCGCGGATTCCGGAGATAGATTTGATAAGTGTCATAGCTGTAGGTTTTTATTTTTAATAAAAAAATCTGCTTTTGTTTTGAAAATCGTTGTAAATGTACTATTTTTATGCCAAATATCCAAGATTAAACTTGTTAAAATTTAAGAATATGAGCGAAAAGAGAGTTATTCCGGCATCGGAACTGATTATAAATGAGGACGGTTCGATATTTCACCTCCACCTTTTGCCCGAGCAAATCTCGGATATTGTGATACTCGTAGGCGACCCTGCCCGCGTCGATATGATAGCTTCGTACTTCGACGAGGTGGAGTGCAATGTTGCCAGCCGCGAGTTCAAGACCATTACGGGAAGCTACAAGGGCCGCCGTATGACTGCACTCTCCACGGGTATCGGTACCGACAATATCGATATCGTGGTTACGGAGTTGGATGCCCTTGCCAACATCGATTTTGCCACACGTCAGGTGAAGGATGAGTTCAAGCAGCTCACACTCCTCCGTCTCGGCACCTCGGGGGCATTGCAGAAGGATATCAAGGTGGGTGAACGCGTCTTTGCCCGCACCTCGGTAGGCTTCGACGGCCTGCTCAACTACTATGCAGGACGTAACGAGGTGTGCGACCTCGCCATTGAGAAGGCCTTTGTGGAGCATACAGCGTGGAATCCACAGCTCACGGCACCATACTTTATCAATGCCGACGAGTCGCTTTTTGAACTCTTTAGGGATGTTACTCGCGAGGGTATTACCATTGCTGCGCCAGGCTTCTACGCTCCGCAGGGACGTTGGGTGCGCCTTGAGCCGCAGGATTTGCACCTTAACGAGAAGATAGAGTCGTTCCGTTTTGGTGAGCGACGTATCACCAACTTCGAGATGGAGTCCTCGGCTTTGGCGGGCTTGGCAGCCCTTATGGGCCACAAGGCGGGAACGGTCTGCACCATCATTGCGCAACGCATTGCGCAGGATGCCTGCACCGACTACAAGCCATTTGTCCGCGAGATGATAGAGGATGCCCTCGAGCGACTTGCAAGGCTGTAAGGAGGGGAATGCAAAATGCAGAATGCAAAATTAATAAGGGCAAGTAAGGGCAAGTAAGGGCTATTAAAGGAAAACGGAAAACGGAAAGCGGAAAACTTTTAAGGGCTATTAAGGGCTATTAAGGGAAAACTGAAAACTGAGAACGGAAAACTCCCCAGTAATCCCCCGTAAGCAC
>JAZQIS010000086.1:0-3951 GCA_045541235.1 Alistipes sp. | reverse complement strand
CTTATTCTCGGCAAAGACCTCGCTTTTCGATATAAGGTTCATCAATGTTGATTTACCTACATTGGTGTATCCTACCAGCGTTACTCGCACCATACCGCCACGGTTGGAACGCTGGACGGCCATCTGCTTGTCAATCTTCTTCAGGTCCTCCTTCAACTTCGATATGCGGTTGCGGACAATACGGCGGTCGGTCTCAATCTCGCGCTCTCCGGCACCACCGCGTGTTCCTGTGCCTCCACGCTGACGCTCAAGGTGGGTCCACAGACCTGCCAAGCGGGGCAGCATATACTCGCACTGTGCCAATTCGACCTGCGTCTTTGCGTAGGCGGTTTGTGCGCGTTGACGGAAGATGTCGAGGATAAGACGTGTGCGATCGATTACGCGGCACGGCATTGCCTGTTCGATGTTGCGCGTTTGCGAGGGTGAGAGTTCGTCGTCGAAAATCACAACATTTATCTCGTTCTCCTCACAGTAGGCAGCAATCTCCTCGAGTTTGCCCGGGCCGACATATATGCGAGAGGAGGGTTGCGAGAGTCGTTGAGTGAAACAGCGCACACTCTTTATGGAGGCTGTTTCGGCAAGGAACTCCAACTCGGCGAGGAACTCCTCCGCCTGACGAGGATCTTGTCCGTCGCGGATGACGGCGACAAGTACAGCACGCTCCTCGCGCTGCTCGGTTACAACTATTCCCTTCTCTTTTTTATCTCTTTTCTGTTCTGTCATTCTTGGTGTTGTTTAATAAAAGCCGAGCGTTGCGGCTCGGCTTTATTACTTGTTAGCCAGTGTGGTACTACTGCTGGATACGGAACTCTACCGGCAAGGTGTACTTTACACGCACCGACTGGTTACGCTGCTTACCCGGAGTCCACTTTGGCGAGGTCTTCAATACGCGGATTGCCTCGTCGGAGAGCGAAGCATCAGGAGTCTGGAGAACCTGAATGTTTGTCAGGCTGCCATCACGCTCGATAACGAACGACAAGAGCACACGGCCATTGATGTTGTTCTCGAGTGCAATCTGAGGGAAGCGAACCTTCTGCATAACCCAGTTACGGAATGTCATAAGGTCTCCGCCCATAAATGATGGCATCTGCTCTACCTTTACGAATGGCTGGTCATCCTCGATAACCTCCTCCTCGACAGCTACCTGCTGGATAATCTCCACGTTCTCGTCGAACTCGGCAAAATCGACATTTGTCGAAATCTTCTCGTCGTTAGTTACAATGCTGAGTACGTCGGTGATAACTGTAATCTCGGTACGGCGTGGTGCTGCAGGTGGCTTCTGGTCCTGACGTGTAATCTCGGTAATCTCCTCCTCGACTACCTCTACAACCTGCTCTACCTTCTCGATACGATACTCATTCGGAGTGTAGAGGAACACGGCGATAACTGCCAACAATGATACCGCAAAACCGATTTCAAAGAGCAAGAAACGCTTGCTTTGAACATCTACTTCGGGATTCTTTTTGATTTCCATTACTATTTTGTTTTTTAATTTATTGTCATTAGTCGGAATAGGTGCAATTCGCTCGGCACCTAATCAACCACAAATATAGGTATTATTTTTCAAAAAAACGCAGTTTTGATGAAAAAAGTGGAGAATAATGATAAAATATCATTACAAGGGCCGTCAAAATACTCTATTGACAAATGGTAAAGTCTGCCACTATAGGTCTGTGGTCGGAGAATATAGGGATTTGAGACACCCAGCTCTCCGAGACCACAACACTTGCACCTTTATCCTTGTAGATGCATATGTAGTCAATCTCCTTGGTAGGAGAGCCCGAAGGAAAGGTGTTTACGTTTCCCTGTTTCTCAAGAATGTAGAAGTGCTTGGCCAAGGTCTGAATAGAGGCCTCGCTGCGTAGGGCATTGAGGTCTCCGGCTACGATTGTCGGCTTGTTGAGTTTTTGCATCTCCTCTATGATGATATCTACCGCTTGCTTTCGGTACTCTGCGTGCAGCGAGAAGTGGGTGCTGCAAAAATAGTAGCTCTCCAACTCTACGACCAACAATACGCGCGGCTCCGAGCTGCAAGGCAAGGGAACGGTGTAGTGCGAAATAGGCTTCTCTCGCGTAAGTACCCCTACTCCATACTTGCCTCCTCTGTGCTTTATGGCTGCTCCGAAGGTGGGGTACATACCCGTATATTCGGCAAGATTTTTTAGTACATCCTGATTGGGGTAGCGCGTTGTCATGCTATCTAACTCCTGTATGGCAACAGCTTCAACTTTGTGTGCGGCAATCACATCTGCAACACGCTTGTAGTCAACTACATTGTCTGTACCTTTGCAGTTTCGCACGTTGTAGCTCATTACTCGTGCGGAGAGAAGGGTTTGCTCCTCTATTTGGTCGAATGACGGCAGTTCGGCTCTCTCTTTGGTCTCCTCCTTTTGAGGAGCGTCAGGGAGGTCGCAATCATTGCAACTACCTATGCTGCATAGTATAACTATGGCGCAAAGAGCTCTGTATATTGGACGAAACATGACAACCATCATAGTAAATATTTTCTATATGCAAAGTTACAAACTTTTTTGGGTAATGGTGGCATAAATAGTAAATTTTATCTACTTTTGTACTCTGTTTGCGAAGTGTTATGGATATGAGCAAGGAGAAACTATATGGTAAAACCCTCTCGGAGTTGCAGGAGATCTGTGCTGAGCTGAAGTTGCCTCGCTTTGTGGCGAAGCAGATTGCCGATTGGCTCTATCGAAAAAATGTCCGCGCAATCGACGATATGACAAACCTCTCGAAGGTGGCCCGCACCATCTTGAACGAGCGTTTTGAACTCGGCTTGCGTGCGCCCGAGGGAGAGCAGACCTCCTCGGATGGAACGAAAAAATATCTCTATCGCACCTCCGAAGACGAGTTTGTCGAGTCGGCCTATATCCCTGATCGTGAGCGAGCCACGCTCTGCGTGTCGTCGCAAGCAGGATGCCGTATGGGGTGTCGCTTTTGTGCTACGGCCCGACTCGGTTTGCGCCATTCTCTCTCCACTTGCGATATCCTCAATCAGATAGCCTCTTTGCCCGAGCGCGATACCCTTACCAATGTGGTCTATATGGGAATGGGAGAGCCTCTCGACAATATGGATAACGTGCTGCGTGCACTCGAGATAATGACATCGGATTGGGGCTTTGGATGGTCGCCAACCCGAATAACACTCTCTACGGCTGGCGTTGCACGTGAACTACGCAGATTCCTTGATTCTACACAGGTGCATCTTGCTGTCTCGTTGCACAACCCTTTTCACGAGGAGCGCGAGGAGATTATGCCTATAGAGCGTGCTTACCCCATTCGTGAGATTGCCGATATTTTGCGTGAATACGACTTTACGCATCAACGCCGTGTCTCCTTCGAGTATATAGTGATGTGCGGAATGAATGACTCCCCGCGCCATATAAAGGAGCTGTGCAGATTGCTTGATGGTATTAAGTGTCGAATAAACCTCATCCGTTTTCACAAAATTCCCGATTCGCCATACTTCTCGCCCTCTGACGAGAAGATGGTAGCCTTTCGCGATGCGCTTACTCAACGTGGCATAATGACCACTATTCGTGCCTCTCGTGGTGAGGATATAAAGGCGGCGTGTGGGTTGCTGTCCGCAGATAAAAAATCGTTCTGATAAGTTCTTTTTGCACGAGTGCGTCGGACGCCAAATTCCTCACATAGGTTTACTATGCTGCGGATTTGTCGCCTAGCATCGCACAAAAATAATCTTATCATTTACGATTTTTTGATTTTTTTGTAGAGTTCTGATGTGCTCTTTTTGCACGAGTGCGTCGGATGCCAAATTCCTCACATAGGTTTACTGGTAATGATGCCAAAAGCGGCGCTTGAGTAAAAATATAAGTTACTGTATATTTGGAAATTACAGCGATATTTTAGAGATTAGTAGAAACCGGTTTCTACTAATCTCTATTTTTTATGGTAAAAAAGCGCAAAATTCGTTGT
>JAZQIS010000085.1:0-12307 GCA_045541235.1 Alistipes sp. | reverse complement strand
ACCGCTTGGCCTCCGACTTACCACCACCGGTTTTATCGCTGTTATATTGAATCGAGCTTGGAATCTTCGGGTCCTTGCCATAAGCATCGGTACGCGATGCGCCACTCTCGTAAGAGCGATGTCGCGGTGCTGCCACCCACAATGGGCAGTGGTGAGTTGCGCTATAACATACTGTATAGTTGCGGGCTGAGCCATTACGCTGAGCATTTTTCTCACTTCCGGCGCAGATATGGTGGGCATAGTAGAGTGAGGTATCGCCATCTAGACGTCCGTCATTGTTTGTATCTACTATCACCGGCAACTCCGCCCAATCGAACTTTGCGGTCGAGGGATTTGGCGTTGGGTCCGGCTCTGGGTCCGGCGTTGGGTCCGGCTCCGGGGTTGTGCCACCTCCACCGCTTCCGCTTCCGTTACCGCCTGCAACGATGGTTATACTTGTGATTCGCGCACACTTCGAGGAGCGAATATAGAGCGATTTGTGTCCCGTAGAGGTAAGCGTATATTCTTGGGCTTTACCACCACAACTAAACGACTCGAACTGCCCTACAACGGAGGTTGTTCCCGACTCGGTGCAGAGATAGATATCGTCGGAATAGCTCTCGGAGAATGTCAAGGTAATCTTTTTAATATTCCCCTCGAAGGTAGGAGTGCCGATATAGGCCACCTTACCCGAATTTATCTGCATTGCATTCGAGTTATCATAGACACATATTGTCCAAGTACCAAAGCTATTCGTATAGGACTTTGGCTTGCCGTACGATTTCTCCAAAATACTCGAGCATTCATCGTAGGTCAAAGTGGCCGTAACAGACTCGGGTTCAGGGGTTGGCTCAGGGTCGGGGTTAGGGTCCGGCTTCGGAGTCGGAATCGGCAACTCGGGATTCAATCCCCCTGCGTCATCATCACCAGGGAATGCTGCGCCGGGCTCACATGCCACAAAGAGTGCCGCAATAGCAATCAACGCAAATAGAAATATTCTGTTTTTCATATCTTTTGTTTAATTCGTGGAAACTGAAATATAATCGATAGCACGACCATAACTCCTATCGCCATGGGATAGTAGAGATGGGGAATAATCTCCAAAGGAGATATCTTTGCCAAGCCACTTGCCATAAGCAGCTGTGCGCCATAAGGCAATATGCCCTGCGCAAAACAAGAGGCTGTATCCATTATACTTGCACTCTTTCGTGGCGATATTCCGAATTGTTGTGATAAATCGCGAGCAATAGGGCCTACAGTAATAATTGCAATAGTATTATTTGCGGTACAGACATCGGCCATAATGGTCAATCCCGCAATGGCAGACTCGGCACCTCTGCGCCCTGAAATCTTTCCGACTATAGCACGTGTGATAAACTCAAAGCCTCCACCCTGCTTCAGCATATTCATCAGACCGCCCGCCATAAGGGTAATAATTATCAATTCGCCCATCGAAAGTACGCCCTTGCCCGCCTCTTCGCAGAAAATTACGCCCGCGAGCGAGCCACACGAAAGGCCTATAATAAGCGTTGCGACAATACCCAAGACAAGAACTACCAGGACATCCACCCCGACAATAGCACATACCAACACCAGAAGATACGGAATAGTTTTGTACCACTCGGAGAGCCCTGCAACATCTACATCTCCAATATTCCCATTGAGACCCACAAAGAGGTATATTCCGAGCGAAAGTATGGCTGCGGGCAGGACTAAAAGTAGATTGGTACGAAATTTATCCTTCATCTTGCAGCCCTGTGTCATCGTAGCGGCAATGGTCGTATCGGAGATAAACGAGAGATTATCGCCGAAAAACGCTCCGCCTACAACTATCGCAACCATCTGCTCAACGCCCACTCCAAGCGACTGCGACAAGCCCGAGACAACAGGCGTAAGAGCTACGATTGTTCCTACGGATGTACCGACCGAGAGCGAAACAAAACAGGCTGCCACAAAGATTCCTGCAGGCAAATACTCGGCAGGGATAAAGTGCAGTGTAAGGTTTACAGTAGCCTCGACCGCCCCCATAGCTTTGGCTGTTGCCGCAAAGATACCCGCCAAGACGAATATCCATATCATATACATAATATTCTTGTCGGAAGCACCCTCCGAGAATATTGCCACGCGCTCCTGCAAGGAACGGCTAATACCCCGCATAACGGTTATGGCATATACCGAGGCTATAACAAAAGCTACAGAGATGGATATGCGGTAGAAATCGCCCGAGATGAGCGACATCACCAAATAGGCCACCAACAACACAACGATTGGCGACAGAGCAAGCAGACCTCTCTTCATTTTAGTTTCCGATAATGCAATCTACAAATATAGGGAGGTGGTCCGAACCAAACTTTCCATCGTAATCCTTAACAATCAACTCCCAATATTTGATACGAATCGAGTTAGGCGTATGGAATACGTGGTCTATATGTCGTCCGTCGGCAGGAAGCTCGAGAGCAGAGCGATAGTTGCTGTGCGAACGATACTTTGCATTATCCGCCTTTTCGGCCGCCAACATCGTATTCTCGAGTAGCGGAGACTCCTGCAATACTCGATACGGAAGACTCTTTTGGTCGGAGTTGAAATCGGCGGTAACAAATGCAGGCATACCCTTCGACACACGCTTAATCATATCGAGAACGATATAGGAAGAGGCTGTTTTTGCCTCGTATCCGCGATGATCGTAGTGGCCGTTGAAGTGGTAGAAAATCTTTCCTGTCCTCTTATCGCGGAACTTCGCCCATATAAAGAGACGTGTTGAGCGCGCACCATATCCGGGCTTGCCAACAGCATCCGAAAGCCATACGGTATCGTAAGCAAGCAACTCCAAACGGTCGCGACGATAGAAAATCGGATTGAAATGGTGGTTACGGTCGGTGTTGTCTCCCGTAACATTTGTACCAATCCAATCATAATCCTTGCCGATGTATTTCATCATAAGCTCAATCTGATGGAGGAAGGGTTCCTGCGCACCAAAAACATCAAATTTATACTCCTCTATCAAGGCGATAAGCGGCTCAATACGCTTCTCGGGCCAACCCGCAACCGGATATTGGATATTGTAGGTTGCAAGGCGAAGTGTCTCCGATGCCCAATCACTCTTCGGAGCTGTCAGCATTCTCAACTCCTCGGCCGCACTCGACGAATCGCCCGCACCCGTAAGTATCATACGACTATTTTTTGGCGTATTCTCGTAGTCGGCCGTAGCAGCGTCAATTTCGGCTACCGAAGTCTTAAAGAGAGTGTTTACAATCTTACCGTCAGCCTCGTTATGTGTAGAGATGTAAATCGCACCATCCGCACCCTCTGCAACAGCAGGATTGAGGGTTGTAAGGTCTGTTGCAAGACGCAAACCTCCATACCAGGTTGCGCCACAATCCTCCGACAGGTAGGCATACATTCCCTCGGGATACCAATAGAGATTCTGGTCGAAGCGGCCATTGCGCACCATAAGCAGACGGCCGTCAGAGAGTCGTTTCAAGGCAAAGTTTTGGTCGGGAGCCGAGACAAAACGCACCGGAGTGCTCCAACTCTTACCATCTTGCGAAGAGGAGACATAGGTCCAAGCAGTTCCCGATGTACGTATCACCATACGCGCAACGCCATCGCTATGAAGGAAAATTTTTGGATTATTGTAGCGAGCTGCAACCAACTCTTCACCACTCTTTACCACACCAAGATTCTCGCTCCACGAAGCACCCTCATCAACAGAGATATAGACTCCTGCGCCACGTTTTGAATCGAGTTCGTGATATCTATCGATATATGGCGAATCGAACTGAGGTCTCTCCCACTTGTTGGCAATATACGGAGTCTTGCTGTATCCGAGGAGAGCTCTACCCCACAAAGCAACGGGTAGCAGCCATTCGCCTTTGGCATTTAGCGCGGGTGCTCCTGTTGGGATTCCTACGCCGATATACTTGGGGCTTTCCCACGTAGGTTTTGCAGCATCGGGATTCTTACAATGGGTTGCCCACATCGAACCTCGACCATCATAGTAGCCATCAAAGACGGCATAGAAGAGCCACAACTCCCCTTTAGGAGAGAGCCACAGTACTCCGTTGCGCACGGCAAGTCTCTTTGAGCGTGCATCGAGAGCCAATACCGGTTCTATCCACGACTTACCCTGCGAATCGCTGTAAGCCAATGTCAAAAAACCCTCGTCACTATCGCCGCCGCATAGAATCGATGCCCATAGACGACCTTTGGCCGTAGTCTCAAGCGCAGTAATCTGGGTATATTTGAGGTTCTCTGCTGCATACACTTTTGCATCGGGAGCTCCATTGAGTTCAACACTAAGATAGTTGCCATCCGCTTTGGCAACCATCGCAGCCATTACCAAGGCTAAAAATATCGTAATTTTCTTCATAAATCTCTTTAGTTTGTTAGTTATAACGAACTACAACCGAACCAAAATTAACTACGGTCTGCTCTTTGGAGTTGGGGCGCAAAGCTCCATTCTCGGCATAATCGTAGCCCAAGGTCGCCCTATTCTTTGCTACCGGAACGATGCGAACATAGACCTTTTTCTTGCCAAAAAGGCTCTTTGGTAACATCACGACGTGCTCGGTGTAGCCGGCTCCGGCCAAGACACTATCGTAGTGAACATCGTGAACATTCTGCGACCAATGCCAAGGCAGCGTGCACAATTTCTTCGGCTTGCTGCCCTCGACCGCCATCCACGTCTTACCATTTGTGGAGTACTCCACATTCCAATATACGGGGTGACCATAAGAACTTTTGGCCGATATTTCGCCCGCCGCAAAGGAGAATCCGAAGAGGAGTCGTTCGCCCGACAATCCCTTTGTCGAGAACTCCACCTCAACGCCCTTGCCGCAATCGTTTTTCCAATCCCACCAATTATGGGCTTCGGTTTTAATAGAGAGCGCACCATAGCGAATAAAACCACCAAATCCCTTTGTGCCCTCTACCTTACCTGCATCTACGCGAGTATTGTTGGTATCACGTCCGCGAACGGATTCGCTACTTGCCATAACTCGGAGATTTCCTCGGCCCTTGTCGGCAACAATACGCTCGGTAGTAATCTGCTCCATATCGCCAAACTCGGTGGCGAAGGCCTTGCGATTGTCGCCCCAATTCCACTCGGCAATAGAGCGATAATTGGCTCTTTCAGCCTCCCAATCCATAGCATAGTCATCCTTATCCATAGGTCGAAGGATATATCGTCCAAAGACATCTCCACCATATCGAGGGTGTGCAAGGTATGAGACAATGCCCTTCATATCGCCCGCACCCTGAGGTACGCCATTGCCATCTCTACGCCAACGGCACAGTGTATTGACAATCGAATAGATTGAAGCTCCGTGCTTATCACAAATGAGAGTTGCCCAACCATCCATCGACTTATTAGGCTTTACCCTCTTGTTTATCGGGCTAATCTGAACATATCGCTCATAGACATTCGAGAAGGCTCCATCCTTGAAGATAATCTCGCAATCCTTGAGTGTTACATAGGTAAAGATATCGTCATCGCACAACTCGTCGATACGCTTCTCCTTGCGAGGCAAATCGCTCTCTGTGCATTGAGTAATCTTGACGATATTCTCCTCGCCAACACCTTGTATCGTAACCGAAGAGGGCTCGGCATAGTGTAACGTCGTCCCCTTAAGCGATAGCACGACACGGGCATAGCGCGGAAATTTCGATGCAAAATTGCGCTCCGAGAGTCGAATACGAAATCCTATATCGGCATTGAGAGACTCGACATATACCGTAGCGAGGTCGAAATTACGCAACGAGGCGTAGTGGATCTGGAGATTATGGTCATTGTTTGCACCTCCCGGCTTACTTACAACATACCCCTCTATGAGAATATCATTCTCAACCACCAGGGTTTTGGCCTCCTTAGCCATATCGCGCACTTTGCGCATAGGGGTAATCGTCGCAGCCGATAGTGCTGTTGTGGCTACCAAGGCCACAAACATCATCACTATTTTTTGAAATCTACTCATCGTAATCTTCGGTTATTTTACTTATTGTTGGGTGTTATTTATATAGTTCATAAACTGCTCCTTGTAGTTCTCTCCAATAGGCACGTAATCGTCACCCTGAAGGAACACACGTCCCTTGGTATAGCCCGAAATGTAGCTCAGATTGATAATATAGGAGCGATGCACACGCATAAAGTGCGACGACATCAACGAACTCTCCATATTCTTCAATCTGAAGAGGGTAACGAGTTTGGTACCGTCGGCCAGATGCAAACGCACATACTCGCCCGCACTCTCCACATAGACAATGTTCGACATCTTGACAAGATGAGTCTTGCGGTCGGCATGCACCGACAGCACAGCCTCATCTTCGCCATCGGTAATGGTTGAGTTTTCGTACTGCGGCTCGGTCTCACTGCGTTGTTGCATTTGAGTCTGTAACTGCAACAGCTCAAATATAGAGAGTGCCTTTTCCGAGGCACGAGTAATATCCTGCAAGCCGAATGGCTTTAACAGATAGTCGATGGCCGAGAGTTTGTAACCCTCGATAGCATACTCGGCGTAGGCCGTAGTGAAAATTACCATTGCGCGAGAGTCGAGATTTTGCACAAACTCAACTCCCGTCATATCGGGCATATTGATATCAACAAATATCAAATCAACTTCGTTCTCCTTGAGCCACGTCTGGGCTACTACCGCGCTACGGAAGGTAGAAACAAGCTCCAAAAAGGGAATATTTGCTATATATCCCGAGATTTGGCGTAGAGCTAAAGGCTCGTCATCAATTGCTATGCATCTCATCACCACTGAGTATTGGTATTTTAAGTGTTACACAATATTTTACTCCGTCATCCTCGATATCGAGGGTATATTTGTCGTTGTATATCAAATCGAGGCGTTTACGTACATTCTCCAACCCGATTCCTGGGGCCGACTTGCGACTCTGCTCGTTAATGGAGTTCTCGAAACGACCCACCACAAACCTATCTTCAAACGATATTTCGACGTTGATGTACGAATGGGAGTTATAGCTCACGCCATGTTTGAAGGCATTCTCGACAAAGACGATAAAAATCAGAGGCGGAATATCTACCCGGCCCTGTAGTTGCGACGGATAGTTGTAGGTGATGGCAACATCGTCTGTATAGCGAATACGCATCAGGTCGATATAATTTTTTATAAACTTCAAGTCCTCCTTGAGAGCAATAGTATTACCGCCCGTGTCGTAAACCACATATCGCATCATATCCGAGAGCTGAATAACCGTACCCTTTGCCGCCTCGGCATCGATATCAATCAGGGCGTGGATATTATTCAGCGTATTCATCATAAAATGGGGGTTGATTTGGTGTTTGAGATAGTACATCTCGGCCTGCACATTCTGACGCTGCAAACGCTCGGCATCCTCCTCCTTTTCCATAGTGCGATAGAATTTGCAGATTAGGTTATTTGCCACCAACATCAACACGGCAGCAATCATATTTCCCCACCACGGAAAGACCGAGAGGCTGATGCGTTCCACCTTGATAGACTCCCCAACCTGTCCCCACGAAAAGGCTAACGAGACATCCGAACGCTCGTACATCTCTAACAACGTAAATACACCTATGATGAGTAGCGATGAGACAAGATAGTAGGCCCAATAGAGATACTTTCGGTGCAGATATCTAAACAACACAAAGTTGTTGAGCACAAAGAGCAGATAGAAGGGAATAATCTTAAGCCACGCTATCGCAATGAAGGCAAAATCCACCAACTCCTCCGACATCAGTCCCGCACTCATAAATGGCACAAGAAAGACACACAGCCAGATAAAGAAATAGAGCGCATTCTCGCCTATAACCTGTTTACGTATATATAACCCTTTGCGATTTTTCATCTTTGCCGCTAACTTTTGACAAAGTTAGATATTTTTTACGAGAAAAACAAAAGGGGCTATCGAATTACTCCGACAGCCCATAATCAGAACCCAAAAACTATATCTTAGACAAGTTTTGAGATATCGTAGAGATAGCGTTTAATTGAACGCTTAGGAGTCTTTTCAAACTCGTTTGGATAGATGATAATTCTTACCAAACGCTCGTACGCAGCAACCTGGTCGTTCAAGAGTTTCAAGTTTTCGTTCATTATACTCTCCAATCTTGTACGATCGATTCCCTCCTTCTCGCAAAGAGCAAAATCAGGCACCACCAAACCATAGAGTTTTCCACCGTTTTCCAGCACAAGAGATTCGGCCACAAGCGGAAGGTTATTCAGTTTATCCTCTATCTGCTCGGGGTAGATGTTCTGGCCTGTATCGGTGAGAATCATAGATTTGCAGCGGCCCTTGATATAGATTGTACCATCCTCATCGACAGTACCCATATCGCCCGTATGCAACCACCCATCCTTGTCAAAGACATTCTTCGTATCTCGCTCGTTCTTGTAGTAGCCCTGCATCACGCACTCACCCCTAACAAGAATCTCGCCCGGCACATTGTGTTGGTCCTCGGAGTCGATTTTGACCTCCATCATACCCTGCAAAATCTTACCACACGAACGAAGCTTAAACTCGGTAGGGTCAATGGTTACCGAGATAAGTGGCGCACATTCGGTCATACCATAACCAACGATTATCGGGAAGTGAATAGACTTGAGGAAGGCCTCGGTCTCTTTGTTGATAGGAGCTCCACCGATAATGAAAAGTTCGACATTCCCACCAAACGAATCGAGCAACTTCTGGCGAATCTGGGCACGAATAATCTCGTTTACCAAAGGTACCTTGATAGCCACCGACAATGCACCCTTCTCCAAGAGTGGCGCAACCTGCTTACGGTATATCTTCTCGAGGATGAGAGGCACCGAAGCAATCACATTTGGTTGCACGTGTTGCATAGCCTCGACCAACACCTTTGGTGTCGGCATCTTGCCGAGAAGTGTAATATGGCCTCCGACAGCCAATGGCGTAAGGAAATCGACAGTACATCCGTAGGCGTGAGCGAGTGGAAGGAACGAGAGAGTTCGTCGCCCCTTTCCGAAGTAGTGCGCACCTCCGTTTCGAGGCTTCAAAGTCCTTATATATGCAACATTAGCAGTAAGGTTATTAACCGTAAGCATAACTCCCTTCGAGTAACCGGTGGTTCCCGAAGTATAGTTCAACAAAATGAGCTGGTCGTTCGGAACATCGGCATATTTGATATCATTTACGGTAAATCCCTGCGGGTAGCGACGACGATAGTTTGCCGTCATACTATCGACACACTTGGTCAGCACGCCACTTCTGCGCTCAAAGAGCACGTGGTAGTCTATAAGCGAGAATACGCCCTCGATATTTGGCAGAGCATCCTCATCCAGCCCCTCCCAATAGGAGTCGGTAAGGAACAATAAGCGGCTCTCCGAGTGGTTTACAATATGAGCAATATCATTTGACGTAAAAGTCTGCATAATAGGCACGATAACAGCACCATATGTCATTGTTGCAATATAGACGGCACACCAACGCGGGGTATTACGTCCCACGAGAGCAATTTTATCGCCCTGCTTTATACCTGCCTCATCGAAGAGAATATGTAACTTGGCTATCTCCTTAGCAAAGCCGTAGTATGAATAGCTCTCTCCAGAAAAATAGTCTGTAACGGCCGACATCTCGCGATGCTCGCGAAACGACTGCTCGTACATTTTTATTAAGTTTTCTTGTAACATAGTCTTATTTGCTATTAGCCGTTAGCCATTAGCCATTAGCTTTTAATTTTGAATTCTGAATTTTGAATTTTGAATTTTGAATTTATTTAATTCCCATTCGCTTAACATCGTACAAGTAGCGCTTGATAGAACGCTTTGGAGTCTTCTCAAACTCGCTGATATGGATGGTAATCGACACCAATCGCTCGTAGGCAGCAACCTGCTCGTTCAAGTTCTTGAGGTTCTCCTTCATAATATTCTCCAAATTGGCTCTATCGATACCCTCCTTCTCGCACTGGTCGAAATCAGGCACCACCAAACCATAGAGTTTGCCCTCATTCTCCAACACGAGCGACTCCAACACGAGTGGCATATTGTTCAACTTATCCTCAATCTGCTCGGGATAGATATTCTGTCCGGTATCAGTCAAAATCATTGTCTTGCAACGACCCTTGATGTAGATGGTTCCATCCGGGTCCATAATACCCATATCGCCCGTGTGCATCCAGCCATCCGGCTCGAGCACTGCAGTAGTATCTTTTTCATTCTTGTAGTAGCCCGACATAACCATCTCGCCCTTGACCATAATCTCGCCAGGAACACGCTGAGGCTCATTTGAATCGATACGGACATCGAGAAAATCCTTGAGATACTTGCCGCACGAGCCGAGTTTGTACTCTTCAGGCTGTGGAGTAACGCATATAAGAGGTGCGCACTCGGTCATACCATAACCTACAATGATAGGGAAATGGATGGACTTGAGGAAGCTCTCTGTTTCGCGGTTCATCGGAGCTCCACCCACAATAAACATCTCCAAGTTGCCACCGAAAGATTGGAGAAGTTTCTCCTTAATCTTCATACGCACAATCTCGTTTACCAAAGGCACCTTCATAGCAATACTGAGAGGTCCCTTCTCGAGCATTGGAGCAATCTGCTTGCGATAGACCTTCTCGAGAACGAGAGGCACCGAGCAGATAATTGCAGGCTGCACCTTCTGCAACGCCTCAATCAAAACCTTTGGCGTAGGCATCTTTCCGAGGAGGTTGATATGGCCACCCGCAGCAAGTGGGGAGAGGAAATCGAACGCGCATCCAAAAGCGTGTGCAAGTGGCAAAAAGGCCAAGGTGCGACGACCCTTCTGGAACCAAAGTTTGCCGGTCGATTTATTTATCTTGTTCACTGCATAAAACACATTGGCAGTGAGGTTATTCACCGTAAGCATAACACCCTTGGAATAGCCCGTAGTTCCCGAGGTATAGCTCAACACCATAAGTGCATCGTTAGGAACATCGGCGTATTTGATATCATTTACGGTAAAGCCATTGACGTAGCGTTTGCGATAGTTCTCGGTCATTGCATTTACAAACTTTGTGAGTTTGTCGCCAACGCGCTCAAAAAGAACGTGGTAGTCGGTAATCGAGAATACGCACTCCACATTTGGCAGAGCATCCTCGTCCAAGCCATCCCAATAGGAGTCGGTAAGGAAGAGGAGACGGCTCTCCGAGTGATTCACGATGTGGGCAATATCGTTTGAAGTAAAGGTCTGCATAATAGGCACAATAACAGCTCCGTAGGTAATTGTAGCAATATAGACTACGCACCAACGCGGAGTGTTGCGACCAACAAGAGCAATCTTATCGCCCTTCTGGATGCCCGCTTCGTCGAAGAGAAGATGCAACTTGGCAATCTCCTTCGCGAATCCATAATACGAGTAGGTCTCACCCGAGAAATAATCAGTTACAGCCGACATCTCACGATTGTCGCGAAACGACTGCTCGTACATTTTAATCAAGTTTGCTTCTAACATAAGATAATTTGTATTAGATAAGAGACAGAAGAGGGGGTTCGAGAGTACTACTCACGCTTCTCTTCCGATTCTCCATTTTTAATAATATCAATACTGAAATACTTCCAAAGGTCCAATTTATTCTCCGTTCCGTCGAGCAGTCGCCCCACATTCTTGCGATGCGTCCATACAAGCGCAATAGCCACGAGAAACGAAAAGACAAGGAAGGAGATGGATGTATGGTCCAATCCGTGACGGGCATAGATACTACCCGAAAATATCGACACAAAGACCGGAAAGGCACATCCTGCAACAATCGAAGCGAGCGACACATAGTGCCAAATCATAAGCACTACAATCCACACCGCCAAGCACAACAAGGCAATATTGGGCTGAATACCGGTAACGGCTCCAAGCACCGTAGCCACCCCTTTACCTCCTCTGAAATTGGCAAAAATAGGAAAAATATGTCCCAAAACAGCTACAAAAACCGCCATAATCTTCATATTTACAATCCATGCCGGAGAGCTAATATTGACATCATAGCGCAGTAGGGAAAATATACTTACAGCGATAAAACCTTTGAGGAAATCTATTGCAAAAACGGGAATTGCCGCACGAGTGCCAAGCACGCGCAACACATTGGTCGTTCCCGCATTCTTGCTGCCGTGCTCGCGGACATCAACGCCATAGTAGCGTTTACCAATCCACACTGCACTCGGAATCGAGCCCAGCAGGTATGCGATAATAAACAGAGTTACAATGCAATAATAGGTTATAACCATATTGTTTTCACATCTGTGTTTGGGTACAAATATAGTAATAATTTCTGAACCACCAAAAAAATGCAAAATGCAAATAGAGGTTGTTAGAGGTAGTTAGAGGTTATTAGAGGTTATTAGAGGTTATTAAGGGTTATTAGGGGTTATTA